>CAZKHU010000111.1:0-8635 GCA_964552725.1 uncultured Syntrophus sp. | reverse complement strand
TCCGGCCGCTTCTGGATTACATCAATGCCAACGGCAATTTACGCGAAGCCCAGGTGCAAGCCCTGCTCGTATATTTATTCCTGAAAATCGCCGGCGGGAATAAACGGCTCTGGACATTATTTGCGGAGGGATTTTTCGCCCGCCCTGAAGACCTCGCTTCCCTGAACATTAATCAAGCCGCCCGGGCTGTTTTTGAAGCGAATCCTGCGGCCAGGGCCTTGTTTGATTTATCCCGCACGCCGCTCAATGGCCCGACGAGTGGCAATGGTCACGGCAAAAAAAATCAAAGAACCCTGTTTCCCGATTTGGAAAAACACCTTCTGGCACACCCACGGGAGACAGATTATTTGGCCATCAGCAAGAAACTTTTTTACAATGTGGAATATCCCGATTTTCTATTCAGCCTCCCGATGGGCGCGGGCAAAACTTTCCTGATGGCTGCCATCATCTATCTGGACCTCTATTTTGCCTTGAATGAGCCGGACAATGAAAACTTCGCCCACAATTTTCTGATTCTTGCCCCCTCCGGGCTCAAAAGCTCGATTATTCCGAGCCTTAAAACCATTGAACGCTTTGACCCTTCCTGGATATTGCCCGAACCATCCGCCAGCGCCCTTAAACGCATGATCCGCTTTGAGATTCTGGATCAGCCCAAATCCGCCCAAAGAAGCAACAAGGCGCGCAATCCCAACGCGCAGAAGATTGCCAATTATCAGCCGTTCGATGCGCTTATGGGGCTTGTCCTGGTTGTCAATGCGGAAAAGGTCATTCTGGACAGACTGGATTTGACCGCGCAGGGAGAGCTTTTTGAACATAATGAAGATGAGAAAGACCGGCGGGCGAATGAACTCCGAAACATTATCGGTAAAATCCCCGCTCTGCAGATTCATATTGACGAAGTGCATCATGCCGCGACGGACGACATAAAACTCCGCCAGGTTGTAAACAAATGGAGCGCGGGCGGGACGATCAATTCGGTGCTCGGCTTTTCCGGCACGCCGTATCTTGGTTCGGCCGAGGGCGTAAAAATATCGGATTCCCTTCAGTTAAAATTTACCCAAATCACGAACACCGTTTTCTATTATCCCCTGACCACAGCCGTTAAGAAATTCCTGAAAAAGCCCCGCGTCGAGCAGACCTCCGGCCTCGCGTCCCTCCAGATTATTGAAAAAGGGGTAACGGACTTTCTTAAGACTTTCGGCAATACCGTTTATGAAAACGGCGCCATCGCCAAGCTCGCCGTTTATTGCGGCAGTATTGCCCGGTTAGAAGAAGAAGTATATCCGTATCTCACCGGGACAATGAAGCTCAAGCCGGATGAAATACTGAAATACCACAAAGGAAATAAAATTCATAAAACCACTAAAGAGGCGGAAACGGAATTTAATTCTATAGATACGCCGGTTTCGAAAAAGAAGATTATCCTCCTGGTGCAAATCGGGAAAGAAGGCTGGGACTGCCGCAGCCTTACCGGCGTCATTCTTTCGCAAAAGGGCGATTGCCCGACCAACATGGTCTTGCAAACTTCCTGCCGCTGTTTAAGACAGGTGGACAAAGGCACGCATGAAACCGCCGTCATTTGGCTCAATGATGAGAATGCCAAGATCCTGGACAAACAACTGCAGGAGGAACAGCATACCAGCATTCAGGAGCTTACCGCGCTCGGGAAAGACGGCGAGCCCGTCATGGTGGAGCGCATTTCCCGCATGGATTATCTCAAACTGCCTAAAGTTGATTTTTATCAACTCCATGTGGAATCCTCAGCCATCGCCAGCGAAGAAGCGGTTAATCCCGGACAAAATTTGTCAAACGTGAATGTCAGGGATCATTTCGACACGGCTACGGTCATTGAACGCGGCTTATCGCCGGATGAATTAAAAACCAGGGATATCCTTGCCCGGATTGAAGGGGAACGCGCGGGATTCGATTTATGGATATACGTCATTTCCCGTGAAAGTATGGGAAGCATTGCCAGAAGCGACCTTTACCCGTACCAGCTTGAACTGAAAAGCATCTTTGACGCGATTACTTTTGAAAAAGGCGCAGCCCGTTACTTTAACAGCCTCTTTCGGCAGGACGAGATCCGCGCCCGGATCCGTCTGGCTTTTCACAAACACCGCGAACTGGAAATAAAATCAGAAATTGTTCTGCAAAGCGCGAGTTTACTGGTTATTGAAAAACTTTTCCCGGTGGAGGAGCAAGACAAGCTGTATCCCCACGCTGCCGAAGTAAAAGAGATCATCCAGGCGGACGCTACCGGCAAGGACATTGCCCTGCTCCAGAAAGAGGTGGAAGAAGCGCAGAGAAAAATGCAGGAGTTTATCGCCTCTCAGCCGAATCCCGATTTGTTTGCGATGGCGGGCTTCAACGCGCAAGCTCCAAAAATATTCTCCCAGGCCGTAATCAGCAAAGATCGGACATTTCATTATCTTCCTTACAATTTCTCTCAAAGCCGGTTTGAATTAAACTTTCTGAAAGAGGTCATCTCGTTTGCGACATTCACGGAAAATAACCTGGAAGTGTATTATAACGGCGAAGGGCATCTGACCGAATTCCGCATTGCCTGTTACGCGAAAAAAAATGAGCGCTGGCGGCGCGTCGGGCTTTACACCCCTGATTTTCTGGTCATCCGGCGCAAAGACGGAAACATCCATAAAATCCTGATTGTGGAAACCAAAGGAAGCGGTTTTGCCGCGCAGCCGGAGTTTATCGCGCGCAAGAATTTTGTGGAGGCGGAATTCCTTAAGATGAATAACGAGAAATTCGGCTACCGCCGTTTTGACTACCTCTATCTCCCGGAAGATCCCGACATTAACAAAACCCTTCTTTTGTTCAAAACAAGAATCGAATCATTTTTTAAGGAGAATTAAGCCATGCCCGTGAAATACATACCCTATTATCCCAATACCGTAACGGGGCAGGCGATATTGGACAACATCACCCGCACCCGCCGGGTGTTGCGTTACCGGGACAACGGCAAGGCGGTGGACCGCATCAAACGGGGAATGCCGTATTATGAACTGGAAAAGATTGAGGAAGTAAGAATCCCGCTTGACACTCCTTCGCTAAATAAAGAAGGAGCGCCGGGGGAATTTCAAAATCTTCTCATCCGCGGCGAGTGCATTTCCGCCTGCGCTTACTTGCAAGATCAAGGCGTCAAGGTTGACCTTGTCTATATCGACCCGCCCTTTGCCAGCGGCGCGGATTACGCGAAGAAAGTGTATCTAAGGCGGAATCCTGAGTTTGCCGAAAAAATCGCCAACGCGGAAGAGGAAATGGATCTGGAAGAACTCCGCTCCTTTGAAGAAAAGATGTACGGCGACATCTGGAACAAGGAAGATTACCTGAACTGGATGTATGAAAACCTCACGGCCATTAAAAGTGTGATGAGTGAAACAGCCAGCATTTATGTGCACTTGGACTGGCATATCGGGCATTATGTCAAGGTGCTGATGGATGAGGTGTTTGGCGAGGATAACTATAAAAACGAACTGATATGGCAAAAAACGACGGCGCCAAAGGCTCAATCTGGGCAATTTGCTAATGTACACGATATGATATATCTGTACTCATGCACTGATGATTATCTGTTTAATAAACTTTACACAGATTATAGCGAACAATACTTACAAGACTTTTATAAATATGAAACAACGGACGGTAGAAAATACAGGATTTCAGACTTTTCACAAGCTGGGCAAGGAAGCCCAATGTATTTTGGAAAAGACGGAAAATCACTTTTATTAGAGCCTCCATCAGGAAAACACTGGATATGGGGTCAAAATAAAATTACCGATGGTGTGATAAATAAACGTATTATTTTATCAACAAATAATGTCCCCGGATTAATACGTTATTTAGACGAAATGCCCGGGAATCCATTAAGAGATATATGGACAGATTTAAGTGCAATAGGACCTGGGGCAAATGAGAATGCTAACTACGCCACCCAAAAGCCCGAAGCTTTGCTCGAACGAGTCATCCGGGCGTCTTCCAATGAAGGCATGATCATCGCCGATTTTTTCGGCGGCAGCGGTGTTGCGGCCAAAGTGGCGCATGACCTTGATCGCAAGTTTATTCATGTGGATGTGGGGATCAACAGCATTCAGACCACGCGTGACCGGCTGATTGCCGCCGGCGCGCAATTTGATATTTACGATATTCAGGACGGCGTGTCGCTTTTCCGCAACCCCGTGCAGACCATGGATAAATTGAAACGCCTGATTGCCGGCCTGAAAAATGAGGATTCTATAGACAGCTTCTGGGAAGGCGCGGTGAACGACAGCAAGCTTGGCCTTATGCCGGTATATGTGCCTAACCTGCTGGATCACAGTACCAAGGTGCTCGACATACCGCTGATGAACCGCATCATGAACGAAGCGCTGCCCGACCTGCCGGACGGCGTGCAGCAGGTCATCGTTTACTATGTGGACATCGAAAACGAACCGGAACTGAAAAAGTTTATCGCCGACTATAATGCGACCAATATTCAGATTGAACTGCGGGATTTAAAGAGCATCCTCGATGAATGCGTTATCAACGATGAAGCGGATTATCAGCTTGAAGAAGTGGAGAGCGGATTTGCCATAGAATTTAAGTCCTTTGTCAGCGACCGGCTTATTCAGAAGATTGACGCCTACAACCAGAAAAAGCTCTTAAACGACGCTAAAAATGGATCGTTTGATGACAACGGTTCTGCAAATGGCGATAACGGCACCGCCGAAAACGGCAGTGGCAACGGCAGCAAAAAACCGTTTACTCCGATAGAAATCAGCAAAAATGGCCTGGAACTCATCGAACTTGTCAGCATCGATTGTACAAATTCTGACGGCGTCTGGAAAAGCGATATGGAACTCAAAGTGGATAAGAACGGCTATGTCATTCTGAATGGCCGCAAGACGAAGGAATACTGGAATGGCAAAAGCGTTTCAGCAAAGAAACCATTGCGAATGAAGATACGGAATATCGCCGGAGACGAGTCTGTTATCAAGGTATGAAATACCCAAATCTCTGGCGGCGAAGCGCGGAAGAGCAAGAAGAATGACCTATCGGCCCCACTTCATCTTGGCATAGAGCATTCCGCAGCCCAGAATCAAGGCGATGCCATTCCAAATGATGACGGATATCAACCCGTTCATAATTCCATAGGCCAGCCAGAAGGCGATGCCGATGTTCAAAGACAAACTGAAGGTCAGGCTTATCTCCTGGGCGCTCTTGAGCTTGAAAAGTCGCCATACCTGCGGGACCATTCCCATAGTCGTTAGCAATCCGCCGACAAATCCGATCAATTCCTTCCAGTCCAAGTGTTTCTCTCCCGCTTTTCCTACATGGAAAATGAAAATCCATCCCCCGTTTTGGCACTATACTGCTGTAGCCCGGATTTTACCATGAAATCCTCTCCGTCTGCACGGTAAATTTGTTCTGCACGCAACAGGACGGGATTATTAGACTTTCTTTTTTGCCCACTTACGTGAAATCAGTTGCTTGCGTAGAGAACAAAATCACCGTGTCTCCGTCTGTAAAACGCTTGCAGATAAAGTGATTTCCAATTGACAGATTTTTAAGTACATGCAAGATTAACGCCGCGAAGAGAGAAGAACAAGGACCAGGCGGTTGCCCTGAGCAGAGGTCAATAAGTTTTTTATCGAAGAACAAAAGGAGCTTGCCATGAACGATTTGGACTACATGAATATTGCCGAGGATAGCATCAACAAGATCAAAAAGGGCGCTTTCTTGACCGTTAAATCCGGAAAGGCGCTTAACACCATGACCATCGGTTGGGCCGCCTTCGGAGTTGTCTGGAACAAACCGATTATGATGGTGGCAGTGCGATCTAGTCGGCACACCTTTGGGATCATCGAGGCGGCCGGGGATTTTACCGTTACCATTTCGGCGGGAGACATGCAGAAGGAAATTGCCTATTGCGGTTCGAAATCCGGCAGGGACGTGGACAAGTTTAAGATGTGCAACCTGGAAACGGCCGATAGCCGCCAGACCGCTTCCCCGATCATTAAAACCCGAGGGCGCCATTACGAGTGTAAAATCATCTACAAGTCCGCCATGGACCCGGCCCATCTTGACAAGGATTACGCTTCAAAGCTTTATCCCCAAAAAGATTACCATACCCTTTATTTTGGTGAGATACTGGCTTGCTACGAAACCGAGTGACCTGCAAACGTCTTGAGCAGGCACTGGATTTACCGGCGGGTCATGAGGAAAATTTCGGGAGAATCAAAATATGATGCAATCCATTTGGAAATCAAAAGGGAAGAAGTTACATACACGAACCATAGAAGTAACGACATACGATTATGACGGACAAAGAATAATTGTGGAAGGTTCCCTCAAAGATGATCGTTTCCAGAAAACTCATGTGATAACGGGGGAAACGTTTCCGAGGGGCGTCATGCATCACATGGCCATACGACTGCTGGTTAATTGTTCTAATCTTTTGATTGAGGATATTGATGTTGAGCTGATAACTGTTCCTCATGAAGCGTGCCGGGAGACTATCGACTGCCTCGCCCCCATCAAGGGTCTGACCATTACCAAAGGTTTCACGGCAAAAATAAAAAAAACGGCCGGCGGCAATAGGGGCTGCACCCATCTGGTAGAGCTCCTCACAGCAATGGCTCCGGCTGCCTTTCAGGGATTTGGAGCACACCAATCACAGAAACCAGCAGCCGTCGATCCTGATCAGGCAAAGATGATCTTTAAAATTCTGGTCAATACCTGCCGCGCCTGGCGCGAGGATGGTCCCTTTGTTGAAAGGTTCAAAAATAAGCTCTAACGGGCATCGAGGATCACCACCTGGCCGCTTTCCTGAAGGAGAAGGGGGTAGCCGGAGGCGCGGATATCGTCGCCGATTCGTGCCGCTATTTCCTTGAGATCTCCGTAGCTTGCAAACAAGACAAGGGTTCGCCCCCGCTTTTCGCGGATAAGACCGGGAAGCAGCTCCGCGACCCGGGACAGCCAGAAATCCTTTTTCATGATTGACGATGTCCATTTTGGGTTTGACTATTTTCTATAGAATTATTGATTTCTCTAAGAACCAATCGGCATTCATCACAACAATGAAAGGAGATTCCAATGACTTGTCATCCCTATTCGGAACGTGTAGCCCGCTGCGCCGGGCTGATGAAAACGGCCGGACTCGACGTCCTGCTCCTCGCCAAGCCGGCGAACATGGCCTATCTGACGGGCGACGGCCGTCTATGCGCCTATGCGATGATCACGAAGGAAGGAAAGGTAGCCCTCGGCGTCCCCTCGACGGACGTGGAGGACGTCAAAAGACTGGCCTGTTTCGACGACCTCACGGGTTTCGAAGACGAGGTGGGGATGATCCACTCCATCGCCCACCATTTCAAACATTTTGAGATTCAGGAAGGAAGCGTCGGGCTGGAATATACCTTTCTGACCCACTCCATGATGGGCATGCTGACCCATCCGCACGGCAAGCCGGATAAGGTGGTTGCGAAGGATTGCACGCCCATCATGTCCGCGCTGCGGATCGCCAAGGAGGATGGGGAGATTGAACGAATCCGAGCCGCGGCGTCTGTTGCCGTCACCGGGATGGCGGCCGCCGTTAAGGCCCTGAAGCCAGGTCTCACGGAGAGTCAGATCGCTGCCGAGGCGGAGTACGCCATGCGCCAGGCCGGGGCGGATGAATTCTGGCGGTCCTATGTCTGCTCCGGCTCCCGGACAAACATCGCCCACGGCCTCCCGACTCAAAGACGCATCGAGGAAGGCGATCTGGTCATGATGGACATTCACCCCATCGTAAACGGATACAGCGCCGACATCTGCCGGACGGTCTGCGTCGGAAAACCGACCGCGGAGCAACTGGCTGCCTATGACCTCTACCTGAAGGCTCAGCAGGCGACGATCGCCCAGGTGAAGACCGGCGTCGGCATGGTCGAGCTCGACGAGATACTCCACAGAATCATAAAAGAAGGAGGACAGGGCGATCACCTCTTCGGTCCGACGATGCACGGCGTCGGCATCGAGTTCGAGGAGGCGCCCCTGCCGCCCGGCCACGCCTTCTTCCACGGCGAAAAGGCGCCGCCGCCACTGGCGACCAATGTGGTCATCGCCGTCGGGAACTGCGGCCTCTACACCGGCCCTTGGGGGGTGCGCGTCGAGGATACGGTGGTCGTGAAACCTGAAGGACCCCAAATCCTGACGGATTATGTTCGTAAACTGGAAATCTAAGGAGGCAACAAGATGGAACGGATCAATCTGAAAGAGAAGGAGGTGTTCAAAAAGGAAGGACGGGGCATGGCCAACGTGGTCGATGAGCCGTATCTGCTGATCAACCAGGTCTGTCTGGAACCGGGGCAGAATGTCCCGGAGCACCAGGCCAATTCCAATGTGACCCTTCAGGTGGTCTCCGGTGAAGGGTCGTTTTCCATCGGCAAGGAAAAGGTCAAAGCCGGGCCGGGGAACCTCCTGCGCGTTCCGCTGCATTCCCCCATGAGCATTCAAAATGAATCCCCGGAACGCCTGGTCTTTCTGGTCATCAAGACCCCCCATCCGGATGCCGCGCAAAAAGATTCGTCTGGGGATAAAAACAGGGAAGGACGTTTCGTGAACCTGATCAAATTTCCTGCGGTGAAACCCGGTAAGGAGAAAGAAT
>CAZKHU010000110.1:0-8768 GCA_964552725.1 uncultured Syntrophus sp. | reverse complement strand
AGGACAACGGACTCTGACTCCGTGAATCGTGGTTCGAATCCACGTCTCCCAGCCAATGAAATTTATGTTACTGCTTTTGAGCCGCGCTTTCCCGCTGCGCAATGGCCTCCAGCGTGTCAAGGTATTCCTTTTTATTTTCGATTCGTAGGGCCTGTTCGATCATCTGTCGCGCATCCTGATAGCGTGCCTGCATCAGCAGGGCATTTGCCAGGTTATTCGTAATGTCAGGGTTATTCGGTTCATATTTTAAAGCAGTGCGGAAGAATTTCTCCGATTTCTTAAAATCTCCCCTTTTAAACATGAGATTTCCGAGGTTAAAGTAAGGGACATGCCAATCCTTGCGCTTCTCCGCTGCCTCTCGGTATTCCTTTTCGGCAAGATCAAATTTCCCTTTTCGTTCGTATATGTAACCGAGATCATTATGCTGCTCTGCCGTAAGACTGTCTTCCATTACAATTATTCGGGGCAATGCGCAGGAAGACAGCAACGTCGCGGCCACAAGAAGCAAGACCGCTATCGGTAAACCAGCAGAAAGCTTCTGCCCGCTTTTTCCCATATCTTGTCAAACTCCTCGTATGGGTATAATCGGGAGGCCTTGAAACCATTATGGGCCAGAAATCCCTGTTCGTTATAGCCATAAACATAAGCTTGGAGCAGTCGGCAACAATCTGCATCTCCAGGGCTTGCTGCACCTTGTCGATCTCTGCGGTTCTAATCTTGGCTGACGTTTCCGTTGATGAGGGCATTGACTGGATTAATCCGGCGACTGCCGGGAAAGCCATGAAAAGTATAAAATAGGTTGCCATGGACATTGCCAGCAGCGGTATCCTGAATTTCTTTAACATACTGTTACAATAGTGGAAAATGGGGGCATAATTCCATAAATTTTTATAATTTTACGGATATTCCTGCCTACATTAATTAATAGATATCTAAAGATTGAGACCATGCTTGATCCCGGAAAAGTCCTGATGACTGATTTTGCTGTAACCATCGACATCGTAATTTCAGGGGAAATCCCTTTCCGCAAAAATCCTTGACATCCCCATATCGGGCGTTTATACTTTTATACGTAAAAAGTACAATATTGCAACGCCGAGGCATATTCCGTGAGAAACAACATAAAAGAAGCCATCCTGGAAACGGCCTGGAAAATGATTCGCCGGCACGGAATCCACAAGACTAATATAGACGACGTCGCCCGTGCCGCCATGGTCGCCAAGGCGACCATTTACAACTATTTCGGCAGCAAGGATCAGGTTTACAAGGAGGCGCTCGACAGAAAGATCGGCCTTATGGCGGAGCGGATAAGTCAGGCGGTCGCGGCGCTGCCTTCACCGCTCGAAAAACTGAATGTCTTCATAAAAGAGAGTCTGAAAATGGTCAGGGAGGAATCCCTGCTGTTTGCCGGCGGTAACAATCAATCGTACCGTTTTGTCTCGAAAATAGCCGCTGCCCGTGAGCGCTTCTTTTTTGCCCAGGAACGGCTGCTGAAAGGGATACTCGAACAGGGGGCAAAGGAAGGACTATTTCCCGTCCAGAGCACGGCCAAGGCTTCAAAACTCATCGGCTACCTGCTGCGGGGCTTCTCCCCGCCCGCCGATGAAAATCAGGACCAGCCGGCAGGCCCGGCAGATACGGATTCAGAGGCTGCGTCCCTTTTCGATATACTTTGCCATGGCATTCTATCCAAAGAAAGGAGAACCTGAAACATGCATCTCCAGATAATCGAACTGGCGTTTGTATTTGCCCTATTCTCCGTTGGAGGATGGCTTCTCGAAGGCGTTTACCGGTCGCTCACGATGCGGCGTCTGATAAACCCGGGACTCCTGGCGGGACCATATCTTCCCATATACGGTCTCGGGGCGGTCCTGATTAGTCTGGTCAGACCTCAAATATCCGATCATTCATTTCTTTTCATCATCCTGGCCATTTTGTCTTACTTGCCGGGAAATGATCAAATAGTTTTATTGAAACCGCTCTTGATCATCATCCATATAATAGCCAAGGGCCTTATCTATATTATCACAGCCACATTGTTGGAGTTATTTGCAGGATGGTCGCTGGATCGTTCCTTTGACATCCGTCTGTGGAACTATAACGACCGGCTCTGGTCGATACGCGGTTATGTATGTCTGAAATTTTCATTGTGCTGGGTAGCTTTGGCCTTCGTAATGGAATATTTTCTGCTTCCGGCTTCGATACTCCTTTACCAGCGCTTCGCCCTGCCGATGACCATCTTTGCGCTGTTCGTCATGGAGATTATCATGATCGATTTCATGATGAAAATCGATCACCTCGGCGCGAAAAATAAGGAAAAAAGGCGTAAGGAGGCAATGGCCGGCGAGCGCGAATTTCTGGAAATCGTAGAACCGTTGCTGAACGATCCTCTTGTCAGCATGCTTGAGAAATACCGCCACCACTACCAGAAAAACCGGCTTGAACACTGTCTTGACGTGGCCTGGCTGAGCTACCGCATTGCCCGGATATTTAATCTCGACGTTCAGATGATTTCCCGGGGAGCGCTTCTTCACGACCTTTTTCACTATGACTGGCTGCGCGAGGGACCGCGCTGGCACGGTTTCAGACATCCCCGCATCGCCCTCGAAAATGCAAGAAAAGTGATAACATTAACGAAGAAAGAGGAAGACATCATCCTCCGGCATATGTGGCCGCTGACCATCATCCCCCCGCTTTATACGGAGGCGTGGATCGTTTCAGCGGTTGACAAATACTACGGCACAAAAGATTATCTTTGGGGGATCGCAATAACGCTGAAGAGGGCAATCTCCGCCCGTATCGTCAATTTTCTGCGTTAGACAACGGCTACTTATTCTTGCCGGCAATCCTCGCCCAGGAATCCCTCAGGGTAACCGTTCGGTTGAAAACCACCGCATCTTTTGAGGAATTTTTCTTGTCGGCAATGAAATAGCCCAGGCGCTCAAACTGAAAATGCACTCCAGAATTGTCTGTGGCAAGGCTTTGCTCCAGGCGGCAGGACGTTATCGCCTCCATTGACCCCGGATTCATATAGCTGATGAAGTCGCCGTCTTCTGCAAGGGGCTCGGCAACATTGAACAGCCGATCATAAAGCCTTACCTCTGCCGGCACGGAGTGGGCCGCCGACACCCAGTGAATCGTCGCCTCGACCTTCCTGCCGTCCGGCGCAAAACCGCTCTTCGTTGCCGGATCGTAGGTGCAGTGAATTTCCGTTGCTTCGCCGGTCACGCCGTCCTTGATAATATCAACGCAGCGGATGAAATAGCCGTAGCGAAGCCGCACCTCCTTGCCGGGGGCAAGGCGGAAGAATTTTTTGGGAGGATTCTCCATGAAATCATCGCGCTCGATAAACAGTTCCCGGGAAAACGGCACCTTCCGCGACCCCATCGCCGGGTTCTTGGGATGGTATGGACAATCAAACTCCTCCACAAGCTCTTCCGGATAGTTGTCGATCACGACCCGCAGCGGGCGCAGCACCGCCATTACCCGCGGCGCCTTCTCGTCCAGATCCTCCCGGACGCAATTTTCCAGAAGCGACATGTCGATCAGGCTGTCATTTTTGGAAACGCCGATTATCTCGCAAAAATTCCGGATCGACTCCGGGGTATAGCCCCGGCGGCGCATCCCGGAAAGGGTCGGCATCCGGGGGTCATCCCATCCGTTCACTATATTTTTCTCAACCAATTCCATCAGCCTGCGTTTGCTCATCACTGTGTAGCTCAGGTTCAGGCGGGCAAACTCGATCTGCCGCGGATGCGGTCTTTCTACCAGCTTCTCCAGAAACCACGCATAAAGGGGCCGGTTGTTTTCAAATTCTAGGGTGCAAAGGGAGTGGGTAATCCCTTCAATGTAATCGGAAAGACAGTGGGCAAAGTCATACATCGGGTAGATGCACCACTTATCCCCGGTACGATAGTGGCTGCTCTTTTTGATTCGGTAGATAACCGGATCGCGCATAACCATATTGGGAGAGGCCATATCTATCCTGGCTCGCAGAACGCGCGCCCCCTCGGCAAATTCCCCATTCCTCATCCGCTCAAACAGATTGACATTCTCCTCTGCTGACCGGCGGCGAAAAGGGCTTTCCTTCCCCGGCTCAGTAAGCGTCCCCCGGTACTCGCGCGTCTCGTCCGCATTCAGATCGCATACATAGGCATGGCCCTTCTTGATCAGTTCAACCGCATACTGATAGAGCCTTTCGTAATAATCGGAGGCAAAATAGAGCCTGTCTCCCCAGTCAAATCCCAGCCACTTCACATCACGGATAATCGACTCCACATACTCCATGCTCTCCCCGCTCGGATCGGTGTCGTCGAGCCGCAGATTGCATGTCCCCCCGTACTGGGCGGCAATCCCGAAATTCAGGCAGATCGACTTGGCATGGCCTATGTGGGGATAACCGTTGGGCTCCGGCGGAAAACGGGTCGCCACCTGCGCCGGGCATTTTCCGGCTTCGATGTCGGCGTCGATGCTGTCCCTGATAAAATCAGAAGGAGAAGAGGAGTCTGACATTTCCATATAACTGAATACCTTTCCTTTTTCTGGTAATTACAAATTATGTCCCAAAGCTCGTCAATCCTTTTATCATTTCACATTAACCGCGGGCGGCAATCCGAATCATACCTCGTTATGCGCACTGCCGGCGATTTGTCAGTCCAGATCCAAAGACGCTTTGCACTGATTACATTTCATCGCTCCGCGAAAAACTTTGTTGCCGCATTCCGGACAAATATAACGCGCCTCTTCGTCCCGAACCCATTTTTCAGTGCCAAACTCCCGTCGATACGGTACAGCCCGGAGGATGACCTTTTTTCCGACAGTCATGGGAAAATTGTCAATGTGGTGACACGGAAATTCATCGCATTGATGACACCCGTCGCACCCTTTTTCTTTTGTGCAGTTTCTGATCTCGCATTGACGACAATGCATAAATCGCTCATCGGATAAGCAGCCGCGACAGTGAATGTCTTCTGCCGACAGGGACTCGCTGCCCGGCAGAGTGCCTTTGCCCGGAGTTCCTCCCCTGTAGAGATTTGCCAGCCCTTCCTTCAATCGGTCGTTGCCGTCGCGATGGGCAATGTAAATGGCGCAGACGCCGCAATAAAGACCGCACGGAGAAATTAAATCGGGATTTGTCGTCATAGTTCCTGTTCCTCCTGATTCAGATTAATATTCACTCCCGAAACAGCGAAAAAATCGGCCGGAACGCAGCTTTCGGTTGTTATTCGTTTAAATCTGCTTGTCGGCTGCTTTTTTCTGACCGGTCATGAGAAATACAGAAAAGCGCATCGTTTCTCCATTATGGGCCTGTTTTACAATTTCTGCCGCAGCAGTCTCCTGAATGTTTTCAAAACCCGCTTCCGCGAAAACCCTCCGCAGGGCTGTCCGATCGAATCCGAAATGAAATACGCCGGTATTGTCTTCATGAAACCGGCCGTTATCCAAATCCAGATCGGCTATGCACAGATAACCGGCAGGGGCTATGATATTATGGAAGCGATTGATGAGAGGTTCTATTTCCTTAATATGATGCAGGGTCATATTGCTTACCACGAGACCGTAATTGCCCTCCAGAGTGTCGCCATTGTCAAGATCGACAAGCAGGCCATTAACCCTGTTCAGCCTCAGTCTGGCGATCTTCCTGTTGAATATTTCGAGCATTCCCTGCGAACTGTCGACGCCGGTGACAGAGCGGACAAGCGGCTGCAGTTGGATGGTCAATAGCCCCGTGCCGCAGCCGAAATCCATGACATCCATATCGGGCGTCAAAACGATTTGCCTTGCTATGGCGCCGGCAACATCTTTCGCCAGCTTCTTCCTTACGGGATGATCATCCCAGGAGGCGGCCTCTTTGTCAAAATCACGCTTTACAGTGCTCATAATATAACGTTCCTTGCTTTTTTGAAGGCGGAGTATAGGTATATTTTCAATGTGAGTCAACGAAAACAAATACATTGCCTCCATAATATTATTATCAATGTCAACGAACAAGAATTTTTCGATTACTTTTCCCGGAAATATGTTGACATGTGGGAAGGTTCTTCGTATTTTGACCCTTCTGTGACAATGAAATTGTATGAAATAACTTATGGGAAAAAAGTTACGGTATGGAGGTATGCAGGGATGTCGATAGACCTTGTTGAAGCAAAGACAGTTGCGTTTATCGGGCTGGGAAACATGGGTGCGCCGATGGCGGAGCGTCTGTTCCGGGCCGGCTACCGGCTGCGCGTTTATGCGCGGCGACTGGAAACGGCGGCGCCGTTTGCCGAACTGGGGGCAACGGTTGTCGCAAGCCCCGCCGCTGCGGCCCGGGAGGCGGATTTTGTCTGTGTGATGGTGACGAACACGAGCGATGTCGAAGCAGTCCTGCTTGGTCCGGGCGGCGCCGCAGAAGGAGCCGCCCCCGGAACTCTTTGCATCGTTTTCAGCACCATTTCCGCCATCGCGGCGCGTAAAATCGCCCTTTCGGTTGCTGAAAAGGGGATCGACTTCATCGACGCCCCCGTTTCCGGCGGCGTCAAGGCGGCCCGTGAAGGATCGCTTGCGGTCATGGTCGGAGGCAATCCGGGATCGCTGGAAAAAGCCAGGCCGCTTCTGGAGCTTCTGGGAAAGGCGATTACCCATGTCGGGCCGGTCGGCAGCGGCCAGCTTGCCAAGGCATGCAATCAGATTGTTCAGGTTGTCAACATTCAGGGAATAGCCGAGGCTATGCATTTTGCGCGGGAGAACGGCGGCGATCCGGACAAAATACTTGCCGCCATCGCCCCGGGTTTTGCCGGCAGCCGGATGCTGGAGATGATGGGCCCCAAGATGGCAAAACGGGATTTTTCTGCCGGGATAGAGGCGCGCCTGCACGAGAAGGATTTCCGCATTGTCAAGGAGATCGCCGACAAGTCAGGCATCAACCTGCCGGCGGTAACCCTGGTTGCGCGACAACTGGGGGTTTTGATGGAAAAAGGCTGGGGATACGACGATACCTCATCGCTGCTGAAGGTGCTGGAGGCGCAACAGGGAAGCGATGCATGAACCGCTCGATTCCTGCGGAGAAAGTGCGCCGCTTGAGGTAGCGGTTTTAAAGGTTCACGAGATAATTCGCCCCGGATCCTGAACTTTTAGGCTGGAGGAATGGGTTAGTGCGGCAACTGAAAACGAGGAGGAAAAATGACAGGGGAAGAAAAGGTTGAAGCCATAAAAAAGCGGGCCAGAAAGAATTTTACGCTGGGCTACAACTGCGCCGAATGCGTAGTCGAAGCTGTGTTGAATGAGATTGACACGGGGCTGCCCCCGGAAGTCAAAAAGGTGGCAACGGGTTTCGGGGGAGGAGTTGGACTCTTCGGCGATACCTGCGGCGCCATCACCGGCGCAGTCATTGCCGTAGGCGCCGTGCATGGCCGCAGTGCCCTGCCGGAGGGGGAGGAAAGGGAGGCGGCGAAAAAATCGGCCAATCAGCTATACGGTAAGCCGGGGCTTTACCGTCTCTTCAATCAGATACCCAACAGGGTCAAGGATAAATACGGTTTTACGCTATGCCGGGAACTGACGGCTAAGTGGCAGGAGAGCTGGCTCTGCCGCGAGCATGCCCTTCATTGCCGGGAGATTATCACGGATGCGGCGGCAATCGCCGCGGAACTGATCATGACGGAGCGGGAAGTGGCCTCTTCCCGGCCCTTTGGCAGCAATGTCGAAAATCTCAAGGAGCCCGATGCCGATCAATCCAACAAGGTTACCTGAGGAACAGCTTCGGGAGCAGTTTGCTCCTGATGGTTTCGTTCCAATGGCGTTATCAGGCCACCCTTTGCGGAGCGGTTCCTTTTTCTGCAAACCGCTGGAACTGAAAAACCGGAGAGAGGCCGCTCCGGAGCGCTTAGGAAGGATGGCGCGCAAATTCGGATTATTTACTCTTATCCTGCGTTCCGTTCCGGTGGGTATCCGTTTCGCCCGGAACGGATATGTCTGCCGCCTTTTTGCCGCCCTCGACCGAGCAGCCCTGGCGCATTCAGGTCGAGACGCCCAGTCTGGGCAGCAGCCATCCCTGGATGAAAAACCACACAGCTCCCACAATTATCAACAACAACAAATCATTCATCTTCATTTCCTCCCTGCTTTCCGTTCTTTTAATGAGTGTTTATGTCAGAGCTATCCGCTTAGCCGGGCATGTTTTGGTCAATTAAGGCCGCAAGCTTGTCATGGGTGGCGAGACCGCTGATTGTTTCCCGAACCTTGCCATCCCGGATGAAAACCAGCGTCGGGATGCTCCTGACCCCATAACTTTCCGTTGTTTTAGGGGCATCGTCCACATTCACCTTGATCACATTTGCCCGTCCGCTGTATGTTTTAGCGATTTCTTCCAGCTTTTTGCCTCCAGTTGTCTTGTGAATATTTCCTGCCATTCCGCTCAGTATCGGTATTGCAACCAACCCTTTTACCTTTTATGTCTGCATGATACTCTCAATCCGGAGGCGTGTCATTGATCCAGATCAACGAAAAGGGCTTTTCGATCTTGCCGGTAAAAGAGGCTGCAGCGCTTCATCCGTACTTTTACGGATCGATTGGTTCAGAACGAATGAGTGGCGCTATGCTGATGGCGTGTCTTTTGAGAAGCTTCCAGAGCGTGACCCGGCTGATTCCCAGCAGACGGGCCGCCTCCTGCCGGTTTCCTCCCGTATTTTCAAGGATTCGGAGCAGCTCTTCCTTACGCGTCCGGTCGCCCTCTACCCTGGGGGGGCGGCAAGGAAGGCGCATTCCCTCCGGATGCAGGGAGGGCAGGT
>CAZKHU010000109.1:0-8860 GCA_964552725.1 uncultured Syntrophus sp. | reverse complement strand
TTATGAACATTAAGCTTCGCTTTCGGGAATGACAAATGGTTTTGCAATTACCTCTCAGGACAGTTTTTTCATTGCGTCAACCAGCTCCTGCACCGCGGCCGCCGATTTCTTGAGGGCGGCATCCTCTTCCGCCGTCATCTTTATCTCGATGACCTTTTCCATGCCGTTCTTTCCCAGCTTTGCCGGCACGCCGATAAACAGGTTGCTGAGCCCGTACTCGCCTTCCAGGCAGACCGCGCAGGGAAGAATTTTCTTGCGATCCTTGAGGATGGACTCCACCATCTCCGCCACCGATGAAGCCGGCGCGTAGAAGGCGCTTCCCGTTTTCAGGAAATTGACAATCTCAGCACCGCCGTTTCTGGTGCGGGTCACCAGCTCTTCCAGACGCTCCTTCGCAATAAGCTCCGTGATCGGAATCCCCGCGACGGTCGAATAGCGAGGCAGCGGCACCATGGAATCGCCGTGTCCTCCGAGCACAAAGGCGTGAATGTTCTCCACCGACACATCGAGTTCCATCGAAATGAACGAGCGGAAGCGGGCGGAATCAAGGACACCCGCCATCCCGATTATCCTGTTGCGGGGAAAGCCGCTGATATCATGAGCGACATGGCACATCGCATCGAGCGGATTGCTGACAATGATCAATATCGAGTCGGGTGAATACTTGACTACCTGCTCGGTAACGCTGGAGATGATTTTCTTGTTGATGGCCAGCAGATCGTCCCTGCTCATCCCCGGTTTCCTGGGCACGCCGGCGGTAATCACAACAATGTCCGAATCCTTTGTATCCTCGTAGCTGTTCGTGCCGACGATATGGGCGTCATGCTTTTCAACCGGCGCCGCCTCGGTCAAATCGAGGGCCTTTCCCTGGGGAACTCCTTCGATAATGTCCACCAGCACCACATCGCACAAAGCCTTTTCACAGAGTCGCTGGGCAACGGTAGCGCCCACATTTCCCGCACCTACCACGGTTACCTTCTTATCCATAATCGATCCTCCTCTTCGTATTTTCCTGACCAGAAATCCAATACCCGTCCATCAAAATTGCCGGAAACAGCCAGATGGCGACATATTCCCCTTCCGGACGGCCGGGATATTGCCATGAACAGCCGGATAATGCTAAAACAGAAACCAGCGCAAGCTTTTCGTTGCAAATAATTTTTCTGCATTGTAATAGCCTCCGCAGCTAGGAAGGTAGCACAGGCCCTGTTTTTATGGCAAGCAAAAGTTTGGGTGAAAAAATTAAAGAGTCCGCAATAAACAGACGTCTGCAACAAAAGGCGGTCCACGGGAGACATTCGGCAATCAGGGCAGCGGTGCGGGAAAGGGTTAAAGGCTGGGCGGATGGGAAAACTGTTCGGAACAGACGGCGTTCGGGGGGTGGCGAACAAGGCGCCGATGACGGCGGAGATGGCAATGAATATAGGCCGCGCTGTTGCCCGTCTGCTTGATCATGAGGGAGATGCGCCCCGCATCGTCATCGGCAGGGACACCCGCATCTCCGGGGACATGCTGGAAAGCGCGCTTGTCGCCGGACTCTGCTCGATGGGAGCAGACGCAATAGTGACAGGAGTTCTTCCCACCCCCGGCGTTGCCTTTCTTACCGGCAACTTCCGCGCCGATGCGGGAATCGTCATCTCGGCTTCCCATAACCCCTATGAAGACAACGGGATAAAGATTTTCGGCCCGGGCGGCTTCAAACTTTCCGACGAAACGGAAGCGGCCATCGAGGATATGGTATCCCCCGAAAAGATTCATACCCTCACCCCCTCCCCCGCCAAACTCGGCAGGACGTCCCGGATGGATGACGCGTCCGGCCGCTATGCGGAGTTTCTGAAACAATCCTTTCCCCGTGAATATTCCCTCGAAGGGATGAAGATCGTTCTCGACTGTTCGAACGGAGCCGCTTATCGCGTCGCGCCGGACGTCTTTTCCGGACTGGGCGCAACGACGACAGTCCTGTTCAATGAACCGAACGGCAAAAACATCAACCTCCGCTGCGGCTCGCAGCACCCGGAGAAATTGGCGAAGAAGGTAGTGGAATGGGGCGCCGACGCCGGTTTTGCCTTCGACGGCGACGGCGACCGGGTGATCGCGGTGGACGAAAAGGGCGCTGTTCTCACCGGCGACCGGATGCTTGCCATCTGCGCCAGGATCATGAAAAACGAAGGCAAATTGACCGGCAATACCGTTGTCCGGACGGTGATGAGCAATACCGGCCTGCGCATCGCCCTCGAATCCCTGGGAATAGAATCGGTTGTCACCGGGGTCGGCGACCGCCTCGTTATCGAGGCGATGAAGGCAACGGGGGCGGCGCTGGGGGGAGAGGATTCCGGCCATTTGATCTTCCTCGAACACCATACAACCGGAGACGGGATTATCACCGCCCTGCAGGTGGCGGCAGCCATGAAAAAGACAGGCCGGCCGCTTTCCGGACTGGCTGAAATCATGAAAGTCTTCCCCCAGGTTTTGATCAATGTGCATGTAAAATCCAGGCCGGAACTCGAATCGATCCCGGAGATCGCAGCGGCGATCCGCGAGGCGGAGGCGCATCTGGGAGATCAGGGCCGCGTGCTTGTCCGTTATTCGGGAACCCAGCATATCTGCCGGATCATGGCGGAGGGCCCGACCCAGGAAGAAACGGAAAATATCTGCCGGACAATCGCCGCCGTGATCGACAAATTCCTCAACGTTTGAATTCCCCATAACCACCAGTTTTTACGCGCAACGCTTGGGAGGAGGCAAGGTTCTATTTGTTTTTTACCTGCCTATCTGATATTGAAAACGCGTTTTTTGATGAACATAACGGAACGAAAAACGGGGATTAAACATGCTCAATCGCATTGAGATCGGTTTTAAAAGCGGGGTCCGGGATGCCCTCGGCGAAAAGATGAAAGACAGGATTATCAACCACCTGAAGATAAGCGTCGCTTCCGTCCAGACGTTCGAAATCTACACGATTGACGGCGATCTGGGACGGGAAGAACTCGAAAAATCGGCTTGCGGCCCCCTGTCCGACCCGGTAGTCCAGAATTACGCAATAAACGCCTCTTTAGCCACCGGATACGACTGGCTCATCGAGGTCGGGTTTCGCCCCGGCGTCACCGACAATGTCGGAAAGACTGCCGCCGAGGCAATTGCCGTTCTTACCGGCAAAAAGGCGCACGTTTATACGTCTCGCCAGTACGCAATCAGCGGAGCTCCCCTGTCCCCTCTTTCCCAAGCCGACGCCGCAAGAATTGCCTCGGAACTCCTCGCCAACGACCTGATCCAGCGATACGATATCTATCCCGGGGCAGCAGGGATGCCGGCCTCTCCAATAAAACCCTACATCCCGCAGGTGATGGGGAACGACCTCCCCCGGACAATGGAGATAGACCTGAATATCCCCGACGGCGAATTGCTGAAAATCAGTCAGGAAAGACTGCTTGCCCTCACCCTTGAAGAGATGAAAATCATCCAGCGGCGCCTGCAAAATGAAGCCTTTATCGCCCGCAGGGAGGAGTTGGGACTCTCCGGCAGGATAACGGACGCGGAGCTGGAATGTCTGGCGCAGACCTGGTCGGAGCACTGCAAACACAAGATATTCAATGCCCGCATCCTCTATGATGACGGAGGCGGAAAGTCCCGGGAAATAAATTCCCTTTTTAACACCTGCATCAAGGGCTCAACCAGCGAGATAAGAAAACGGATGGGCGCAGACGACTGGTGCCTCTCCGTCTTTTCCGACAATGCGGGCATCATCCGCTTCAATGACGACTGGAACCTCGTCTTCAAGGTGGAAACCCACAACTCCCCCTCCGCCCTCGATCCTTACGGCGGGGCGCTCACCGGCATCGTCGGGGTAAATCGCGACCCGTTCGGCGCCGGCCGGGGGGCAAAGCTGATCTTCAACACCGACGTCTTCTGCTTCGCGCCTCCCGAATACGAAAAAACCCTGCCGGCCCGGATACTTCACCCGCGCCGGATCTATGAGGGGGTACGCGAAGGCGTCGAGCACGGCGGCAACAAAAGCGGCATCCCGACCGTCAACGGCTGCATCGTCTTCGACGAGCGCTACCTCGGGAAACCGCTTGTTTATTGCGGCACGGGGGGAATCATGCCGGCCCGGATCCAGGGTGAATTGAGCCATCTGAAGACAATCCTGCCCGGCGACATCATCGTGATGACCGGCGGCCGCATCGGCAAGGACGGCATCCACGGGGCCACCTTCTCCTCCGAGGAACTGCACGAAGGCTCTCCGGTGACGGCGGTGCAGATCGGCGACCCGATAACCCAGAAAAAGATGACGGATTTTCTGCTGATCGCCAGGGATCGCGGGCTCTATCGGGCAATCACCGACAACGGCGCGGGCGGGCTTTCCTCATCCGTAGGCGAAACGGCGGGAATCTCCGGGGGCTGCGAGCTCGACCTTGCCCAGGCGCCGCTCAAATACCCAGGGCTTGCCCCCTGGGAAATACTGATCTCCGAATCCCAGGAGCGAATGACGCTCGCCGTGTCTCCTGAAACTATTGATGAATTTCTCGCCCTGGCCAAAAAAATGGATGTGGAGGCCACCCCGCTTGGCCGCTATACCGATTCGGGCTGGTTTCACGTCCGCCACGGCGAACAGACCGTCGCCCTGCTTGCACTCCCGTTTCTCCACGACGGTCTTCCGCAGATGAATCTGCACGCATCCTGGAGGGCGCCGCTTCATCCGGAACCGGATTTTCCCGAAACGGCTGATTTAGGGAATGAACTCAAAGGCATGCTGTCGCGCCTGAACATCTGTTCGAAGGAGTCGGTTGTCCGCCAGTACGACCACGAGGTGCAGGGAGGAAGCGTCGTCAAGCCGCTGACCGGCATATCCAACGACGGCCCGAGCGATGCCGCCGTCATCCGGCCCCTGCTGGATTCGTTCGAGGGAATTGTCGTCGCCAACGGGATCTGCCCCCGCTACAGCGATATCGACGCCTACCACATGGCGGCGGCGGCCATCGACGAGGCGGTCAGAAACGCCATTGCGACCGGCGCCTCGCTCGACATGCTGGCCGGCCTTGACAACTTCTGCTGGTGCGACCCGGTTCAGTCCGAAAAGAATCCCGACGGGGACTACAAGCTTGCCCAGCTCATCCGGGCCAACGAGGCGCTCTACGACCTCACGACGGCCTACGGAGTCCCCTGCATCTCGGGCAAGGACAGCATGAAAAACGACTACCAGATCGGCGATGTGCGCATCTCCGTTCCGCCGACGCTCCTTTTCTCGACGCTGGGAAAGATCGCAGACGTTCGCAAGGTGGTGACGATGGATGTCAAAAAACCGGGCGATCTTGTCTATATTCTGGGGAAAACATACCGGGAACTGGGCGGCTCGGAATGGTACGCTCTGCATGGGGCAATCGGCAACAGCGTTCCGCGGGTAAGACCGGAAGCGGCAAAATTGCTTTACCGGCGGCTGAGCATCGCAATTCGGGACGGGCTTGTCGCCTCCTGCCATGACTGCTCGGACGGCGGTCTCGGCGTGGCGCTCGCCGAATCGGCCTTCGCGGGAGGCCTGGGAATTGACCTCGATCTGGCAAAAGTGCCCGCAGAGGGAATCAGCCGCGACGACGAGCTGCTCTTTGCGGAAACACAGAGCCGCTTCATCGCAACAGTCCGTCCAGAATGCAGAAACGCCTTCGAAACGATTCTGGGCGATTCCGTATTCGCCCTGATCGGCAAGGTTGCCGGACATGACCTTTTGACGATAAAAGGCCGGAACGGAAACATGATCCTGGAGGAGCAGCTCTCCGTTTTGAAGGATGCCTGGCAGCGGCCGCTCGCCTTTTAGCGAATCGCCATGATTTCAGGCGATTGCCCTCTGGATTTTGAACATTAAGCTTTGGGTTTAGATATTGCAGTTTGCATCCCACATGCGCTGCGGGTTTAAAAATTGTCGCTAAAAGGCGTTTTTCATAGCTATCGCCAGTTAATTGCCCATAAATGGCGATATTATCTGAAAGGAAATTGCAAAAATATGTCCCGGCAAATAAAGGCCATCGTTATCACCGGCAATGGAACCAATTGCGAAATGGAGACCGCCCACGCCTGCAGGCTTGCCGGCTTCGACACGGTGGAGATTGTCCATATCAGCGAGCTTCTCTGCGGCGCCAAACGCCTTGACGACTACCATTTTCTGAATTTGCCCGGCGGCTTTCTTGACGGCGACGACCTCGGCTCCGCCAAAGCCGGCGCCAACCGGATTCTCCATTCCCGGATTTCGGGCGGGAGCGAACGGCTCTACGACCAGTTTCAGGGGTTCATAGCGGCCGGAAAGCTGATTCTGGGAATCTGCAACGGCTTTCAGCTCCTTGTCAAGCTGGGGGTTCTGCCCGGGCTGAACGGCAGCTACGAAAGACAAACCTCCACACTTACCTTCAACGATTCCGGGCGCTTCGAAGATCGGTGGGTTCATCTTCTCGGCAATGCCGATTCGCCGTGCGTTTTCACCCGCGGCATCTCCGGCATCTACCTGCCTGTCCGCCACGGAGAGGGCAAGTTTATAACCGGCGACGAAACAACCAGGGAAAAAATAAAAACAAAAAACCTGATCGCCCTTCAGTACACCAGTCCGCTTTACGACCGGGAAACACTGGATTATCCGGCGAATCCCAACGGCTCCACTGACGGCATTGCCGGAATCTGCAATGAAACGGGCCGTATTTTCGGCCTGATGCCCCATCCCGAGGCTTATCTGCACCGGACAAACCACCCCCGCTGGACAAGGGAGGAGCTTCCCGAAGAAGGCATGGGGCTTCTGCTGTTTCGCAATGCCGCCGCCTTCCTCCGCAGCGGGGAATTTGCGTAAATTATCCATAAAGACGAGGTAAAAGATGGCCGATAATATAAAAGTCCTGGGAATCTATGGGAGCCCCCGCAGGGGCGGCAATACCGACATCCTGCTTGACGAGGCGCTCAGGGGGGCAGGAGAGGCCGGGGCAAAAATCGAGGCGCTGCGGGTCAGCGATTTCAATATCACCCCGTGCCGGGGCTGTCACGACTGCTCCCGGCAGGGAATATGCAGGATCGAAGACGACATGCAGGAGATCTATCCGCGCCTTCTCGCTGCGGATATCGTCATTCTCGCATCGCCGATATACTTTTACGGGGTAACCGGCTGGGCCAAGGCGCTGATCGATCGCTCGCAGGCGCTCTGGGAGAGGAAATACACGCTCCACGACCCGGCGCTCGGCGACCAGGCGCAGAAGAAGAAAGGGTTCTTCATTTCCGTCGGGGGGACAAAAGGACAGCGGCTCTTTGAAGGCACGTCCTTGACGGTAAAATACTTTTTTGACGCCTTCAACGCCTCTTACGCCGGCGATCTCCTCTTCCGGAAGGTAGACGCAAACGGCGACATTGACAAATATCCCGAAGCGCTTCCCCAGGCCCTCGCCGCCGGCAAAAAACTGGTTTCCGACTTCGCCGCGGGGAGGCAATAATCATAAAATGAGAAAATTCAACCTGAAAATACTGCTCCTGCTTTCGTTGGGCCACATGGTGACCGACATCTATCAGGGGGCGCTGCCGGCCGTACTGCCCTTTCTGAAGGAGAACCTCTCTCTTTCTTATACAATGACGGGCGTTATCCTGATGGCGGCTAACTTTACATCTTCCTTCATCCAGCCCCTCTTCGGCTATCTTTCCGACATAAAGGAAAAACCCTTCCTTCTTCCTGTCGGATGCCTCTGCGCCGGTATAGGCTTCTCTTTATTATCTTTGTCCTCAAGCTACTTGATAGTATTAGCCCTGGTAGGGATAAGCGGTCTCGGAGTCGCCTCCTTCCATCCGGAGGGATACAAGACGGCCGCCAGTTTTACCGGGGAAAAGCCGGTCATGGGCATGGCAATATTCTCGGTGGGCGGCAATCTCGGCTTTGCCCTGGGACCCATAATCTCCGTTTTTATCATCAAGTACAGCGGTTTTTCGTCATTGCCGGCCATCATCATCCCTTCCCTGCTGGTTACCGGGATTATTCTGCTTTACTGGAAAAAAATCACGACCGGCCAGGTCGCCAGGAAAGCCGCAAAGGATGCTTCCTACAAGATTTCGCGCGCAACCTATATCTCCGTAATCCTGCTGATCGGCATCGTGATGATGCGCTCATGGATTCAAATGGGCCTGATGACCTACATCCCCTTTTATTACATAAATTATCTCAAGGGAGACCCCCTTTACGCCAGCGCGCTGGTGTCTGTTTTTCTGCTGGGAGGGGTTCTGGGAACTTTAGGCGGCGCGCCTGTCGCCGACAAAATGGGCCACAAACGCTACCTGACCTTTGCCATGCTCCTGACGGCGCTGGCGCTGCCGCTGATTTTCATTGCCCACGGCACGGCGCTGTTTTTAGTGCTGGGGGGGCTGGGCATGATTGTGGTCTCCACATTCACCGTCACCATTGTCATGGTGCAGCGCCTGCTTCCCCATAACCTCGGGATCGCCTCCGGTCTGATGGTCGGCTTCGCCATCGGGGCGGGCGGCATTTGCGTAACGCTGC
Organism: uncultured Syntrophus sp.; assembly: GCA_964552725.1. Taxonomy (GTDB): domain Bacteria; phylum Desulfobacterota; class Syntrophia; order Syntrophales; family UBA5619; genus DYTH01. Next base: position 351 of record CAZKHU010000109.1, on the reverse strand, counting down.
TGGGGGTTCTGGCTGATCATTTCGGCGTGCCGTTCGCCCTGAAATCCATAGCTGTTCTCCCCTTCCTTGGTCTGATCATGAGCCTGACGCTCCGCTACCCGGATCAAAATGCGCAAGAAGAATCTTTCCGGGCCGCTACTTGAAAGGCCGATCCGGAGCCGAAAATACGCCGTTCCCCGAAAAGCAAATCGCTTGCAACAATTTTGCAGAAAGCAGGCAAGTGGTTGTTGACAGCAAGACGCAAAAAAGGATAGTTTACCGGCGGCGAAGTATCGCGTACGGATATTTGTTCAAAAGAGAGCCAATTGCAAAACCATTTGTCATTCCCGAAAGCGAAGCTTAATGTTCATA
>CAZKHU010000108.1:0-8982 GCA_964552725.1 uncultured Syntrophus sp. | reverse complement strand
TTATATTTGAGTTGCATTGTGACTCTATAATGCTACTTGAAAAACAACTGTTTAGCAGCGAAGGGAGACAGGAATGAAAAAAATCAAAATAAGCGTAAAGATCATAGTCGGTTTTTTGCTCGTTGCCCTAATTTCGGGGATAGTTGGCGCTGTATCAGTTGTTTATACCAGGAAAATCACGAAGGCAGATCAGGAGCTCTATTCCTTTAATACGGTTCCGCTGACCTACGTTGGCTCGGTTGGGATGAATTTTCAGGAAATAAGGGTTCTGCTCCGCGATGCTATTCCAGAAATGAATGAAGACCGGCGTAAAGAAATGATGGCACGCATCCAGAGGCTCAGGGAGGAAAACGATGCGAGCATCAAAAAGATCGAAGCGGCTTTCCCGGCGGGAGAAAGGAAAAAACTTTTCGGGGAATTAAAAATTGGCTTGGCGGCTTATGAAAAGTCAATGGACAGAATGACCAATTACATCAACTCGAATTCAGCGGAGCTTGCCTCGGGGATTCTCCAGACTGAAGGGTTACTTGCTGCCAGGCAGCTTACCGGTGCAATCGCAAAACTCTTTGATTCAGGCGTATCGGAAGCCAGAAAAACAGCGGATAGCAACGACTCCATGGCTAAAGCATCGAGTTATCTATCTATTTCTTTAACGCTTCTCAACGTAATTGCTGCAGCGCTACTGGGGATTTTCCTGAGCATCGCAATAACCCGTCCCATAAATCGAATCGTTACAGGGCTAAGAGAGGGTGCTGAGCAAGTGGCTTCAGCGTCAAATGAGGTTTCGGCATCAAGTCAGCATCTGGCTGAGGGGGCATCTCAACAGGCGTCATCTCTTGAGGAGACGGCTGCGTCCCTCGAGGAGATGTCGTCAATGACAAGGCAGAATGCTGATAACGCAAATCAGGCCAAGAAAATGATGGATGAGGCGAGAGGGGTAGTTGAAAAAGCAAATAACCAGATGGCGCGTCTGACTGAGGCAATCGGTCAGATCACGAAGTCGAGTGAGGAGACCGGGAAGATCATCAAGACCATCGACGAGATTGCTTTTCAGACGAACCTTCTGGCACTTAATGCGGCGGTCGAGGCAGCGCGTGCAGGTGAGGCCGGGGCAGGTTTTGCAGTCGTTGCCGACGAGGTTCGGTCTTTGGCTTTAAGGTCGGCGGAGGCGGCAAAAACTACCAGCGATTTGATTGAGAAAACGATCAAGGCCGTCAAAAATGGCAACGAGATCACCATTGCCACGCAGGCGGCTTTTAGCGCTAACGCGGATATATCAAGGAAGATCAATCAGCTGGTGGAGGAAATTGCCGCTGCCTCCCAAGAACAAGATAACGGGATCGGCCAGGTAAACACAGCGGTATCGGAGATGGACAAGGTTACACAGCGCACGGCGGCCAATGCCGAGGAGTCGGCCGCAACCGCGGAGGAAATGAATGCGCAGGCGCAGCAGTTGAAGAAATACGTGGATGAACTTGCGGAGGTTATAGGTGGTTCGTCGTCGGCTTCCCCAACTTTGCTGGAATACCGGCCAGCCCTTTCCGAACATGAGGAACCGCAAGAGGAACTGTGAATAAGATTTTGATCTTGGATAACGAGATTGAAGCAAAGCTTCTCGATTCTATTCTTACCGAGCGAGACATTCCTCATCGCATAAAGAGCTATCACGATTCAGCATACTGATTGGCTAATAATGCTGAATAATTGTGCTTCCCCAATAGGGAAGTGAAAATGACTTCCAGGCCCTGTCTCTTATGATGTGACGGGGCTTTTTGTTTTTTGACGGAGGAAAATGAAGGGCTTTTGCTTTTGTGTCGGTCTGTGAACTTGATTGCCCGAGGCGAAAGCAGGACAATGACATTCTCCGCGGAATAGGCAACCCCAATGCTCCAGAGCGGAACCGAGGTCCCACCCGGCTGGGCTTCCCGAAATGTTTCCAGCGTAGGGCAGAGACGTATCTCCGTCTTTTCAGTAAAATCCATGCCGATATCAGCGATGACCCTCTCCCGGATTCGGAGGGATTCGCGCTTCAGCTTCCCAGGAAGCCTTTCGTCGCCCGCCGTGTAACGGATGACGAAATGGCTGTTTTCCATGCGGAGTTCCTCAGGGAAGCCTGCATCTGCAACGGGAACGAACATGAGAAGGACGAGGATGATAGACGGTAAGGTTTTTCTCATGTCAGGGCTTGCCCTCACTAATGGATAAAAAAACCCCCGGAGATGGCAGCTCTGAGGGCGTTTTGTGTTCGGACTTGCGTCCGGGTGAAAAAAGGTGAGGGGCTATGTTTATACCCCCCCCGTACATATTGGCGTCCCCACGGGGATTCGAACCCCGGTTACCGGCGTGAAAGGCTGATGTCCTAGGCCTCTAGACGATGGGGACATTGTATGTTTGTCGGTCGGTCTTTCCAATCGGACCATCCGAAACCGTCCGGAAAGCGCGGCTTATACAATGCAGTCAGGGGAGATGTCAAGCGGCAAATTAAAAAATCACCGGTTCGCGGAGGATTGCCTCCCTTGCCCCCGCCGCGAGCGCCGCGATTTCCGGGTGCGTATCGCGAAGCGACATCAATTGCCGGAGGTTGTCGGCTGTTCTCAGGATCAGCATCGCCATGTCTCCTTCGGCGATCCCCATTCTCTTGACGATTCTGTCCCAGTCGCCGCCGATTGCCCATTCGTAGATGATCACGGCCGGCCAGAGCATCAGTGGAGATACAGGGAAATCGCGATCTTTGAGGCGTTCCGAGAGGGGGGCTATGGCCTTGGCAATGCGGTTGCAGGCGCGGGTCAGACGGCCGGGGATATCCTTTTTTATCAGTGTTGCCTCCTGATCGCCATCATAGACGAACGGGGCGATCGCGGCGGCGAAGAGCTTTTCGTCGTTTCTCGGCAGAACCCCCCGCCGCAGGCATTCGGCGATCAACAGCGGCTGATCGAGCCGCAATTTGGATGCCCATATCCCGTTTTCGGTCAGGCGCTCATCTGCGCCTACGAATCCCTCCTCCTTGAGCAGCAGGAGATGGCGCTGGAAGTCGCTCCAGAGATCAGGCTGGTTGTCTTTTCCTTTTCTTCCCTGCTGGCGCTGATACGATGCGAAGGATTGAGAAAAGATATTGCGGATGTCCTCCGGCGTCTGGGAAAGCAGGAGATTCAGAACCATCGAGAAGTCGCTGCGGATCTGGCTTACGATCGGTTCCGGATCGCGGGAAAGCAGTTTGCGGACATGGAGCATGTCCATGAACCGCCCGGGAATGGTCAGCATGAAGCCGATTTGATCCTGTCCCCGCCTTCCGGCCCGCCCGGTCATCTGGTGGAATTCCGTACCGCTCAACGGGGAAAATTCACTGCCGTTGAAGAGGTCCGAGTTCAGCAGGACAATCGTCCGGGCGGGAAAATTGACCCCTGCGGCGACCGTCGAGGTCGCGAAGATGGCCCGGAGATGGCCATTTTTCATCATCGTTTCAACAAAAAATTTCCAGGCTGGGAGCTGTCCTCCGTGGTGGGCGGCGACGCGGGCGGTCCTGAGTTCATGGAGTTGCCGATGGTTCTGGAGGTAGGGAGCGTCCTTTATGCCGGCGGCGAGATCGCGCTGGAAATCATCGGACGGGTTGCTTGCGGGGGAACACATTGCGAGGGCCGCGTCGCATTCGGAGCGTGATTTAAGGAAAAAAATCGCCGGCAGCAGGTTATGATGTTCGAGCACCTCCAGAACCTCGCCGAATTTCGGCAGACCCCGCTCCAAACGTCCATGGCGCTGGTTGACGAATTCGTCGATCTTGGCGAAAAGCCGATTTCCCTCGACGAGCGGCATCAGGCGGCCGGAGGGATGCAGAAACAGGGGAAACAGCGGAACCGGGCGCTTGACCTCCCGAATCACACGGCATGGTTTTGCCCTGATAGAGGAGAGCCATTCGGCGATCTCTTCGGCGTTGCCGATCGTTGCCGAAAGCAGCAGCAGGTTGATCCGGGCAGGCAGGTAGATCATGATCTCCTCCCAGACGACCCCCCGGTCGCGATCGCCGAGAAAATGGGCCTCATCGAGGATGACGAGGTCGAAATTAAGGTCCTTTCCGCTGTGCATCGTGTCGTAGAGCTGGTTGCGCAGAATTTCGGTAGTGCCGACAATAACGGGGGCAGCGGTGTTTTCCTTTGTATCGCCGGTTACGATTCCGACGTTTTGAGGTCCGAACAGCTCTCCGAATTCGACCCATTTGGAATTGCTGAGCGCCTTCAACGGCGAGGCGTACCAGGCGCGCCCGCCGTTTGCGAATACGGTGCGAATCGCCTCTGTGGCGATCCATGTTTTTCCGGAGCCGGTAGGGGCGGTAACGAGGCAGTCCGCCTCCCGGATCGCCTCGATTGCCTCTATTTGAAAGGGGTCGGGACGAAATGCGGAATCCGGGGGCTTCCCGATCCGGGCGAAAATTGACTTCAAAAGAGGCTCTGCTGCCGGGTTCATCCGGAGGCGCGGCCGTTCACGGCTCAACCGCCGGGCGGAAGTTTCATGCCTCCGGGGCGGGGATGAAGTGCGTTTTTTTTGTAGATTGTTTCGGTTGTCTGTTTTTTGCGCCATCTTGCTGCCCGGGATTAAAGTTAATTTACCGCATGAGGAGTTCGGAAAGCCGCCGCGAAAATACGGCCATAAGATGTTCGAGCATGGCGGTATCCATGCCGGGACGGTAGCGCTCCGGGGACGGATCCCCGTGGTTGATGCTCCCTATTGTATAGCCATGCAGATTGATCGGCGCCACGGCGATCGAACGGATAATGAACTTCAGTTTGGGCGGCATCAGGCGGTAGAAGGCATTGACATCGGCAAAGGCAAGCAGGGGTGTGAGGGCATCCGGACATATCTCCGCAAAAGACGACTGTTCGATTACGTTCAGACGGTCTTTCAGCGAGGGTTCGTTGTTCAGGGCATAGACAATCGGCCAGGTCTCGGGGATGCGCAGCAGCGATATCCAGACAGCCGGTATCCCGAAGGCATCGGCGCTGTCAAAGACAAGTTTCGCGAAGAGCTGGCCGAGTCCACTACAGACGGCGATATCATTTTCCAATTTACTGAATTTTATAGCTATTTCGTTATTGATATTGAGGATGTCAATCTTGTCCATCAACCGTTCCTATGTTTTTGCAGCAAATTCGGCGACCAGGATTGTGTGGTCGGAGGGTTTTTCGGCGGTGCGGGGGCACAGGTCTATTTCACAGGAAAGTGAACGGGCGGCAAGCGGCGGTGTTGCAAGAATATGGTCTATCCGCCAGCCCAATCCCCGCTGCAGCGCGTTCGGAACCCGATAATCAAAGAAGGTGTAGCGGCCCGGTTCGCCGGGATGGTGCCGTCTGTAGACGTCTTCCAGCCCCCATGATCTGACGGCGCCGTAGGCCTTCCATACCTCCGGGGTGAAGCAGACATGGCCGAGGAGCCGCCTGGGATCGTGAACGTCGATGTCCTCCGGGGCAACGTTCAAATCACCGCACCAGACAAGCGGAGAGTCCGGCGACCAGTGGCGGTCAAAAAAAATGCCGAGCCGCTTGAACCACTCAAGCTTGTAGAGAAAATGGACGGATTCTTTTTCCCGGCCCTGCGGCACATAGGAATTTACGACGACAGTCCCGGAAAAAAAGGCGGCGACAAGCCGGTCATCATCGGGAAGGCCGTCATCCTGAAAACCGTGGATGACCTCCGTGGGCGCCGTTTTTGAGGCGATAGCCACGCCGTTGTACCTCTTGCCGCCCCGGAAGGTCACCTGATATCCGATATCCTCAAAGGCGGAAACGGGAAACTGGCTGTCTTCCACCTTGGTTTCCTGCATGCACAGGACGTCGGGTGAATTCTCCCGGAGCCACGGAATAACTATGTGCAGGCGGCTCCGGACAGAATTGACGTTGTAGGTGGCGACCTTGAACGATCCCATTGCGCGGTTTTTCCCTTATCTCAGCCAGGACGGCAGCTTGTCGTCTTCAATGCCGGCAAAACTGCACTTTATGCCGCAATCTTTGCAGGCCCCCTTGACGGCTGGAAGCGGCGGTTCTCCTTTGATGCCGTTGATGAATTCCAGACAGGCGTCCACATCGTCATCTTCTCCGTCGATAATTATCGTTATTGCGCCTTCGGCGCCGCCCCATCCCCCCGCAGCGAAAGGAACCGCCTCGATTCCGAACAGGGAATCTATCGCTTCTATTTCGGTAAAAATATGACCGTCGGAGACGCAGGCCATGCCGGTAACGGCGCCAATCGATTTATCCAGGCTCAGCGTTCCTCCGTATCTGGCTGCGTCAGGCACCGAGGGGATAAGTTTTTCCAGGCCGACCGGGTAGATGGTTTCCACGCCCATCGCCTTCAGCGCCATGTAAAACTGCCCCATCGTTCCGCCCCCCTTGCCCGCCATCGCGACACCGACGTTTCCGTAGGGATCGACTGCATTGGCCCCTTTCAGCAGGATATCGCCGGGGGTCAGCTTTTCGATAACGTCTCCCGGGTCCACGTTCATTATTTCCCCTTTATGAAAAACGACGGGTTTTGTTCTCAGGTTCTGTCCCAGAACGCAAAATACCCCTTTGATAACCATTCCCGCCGCATACCGCTCTTTTTCAATTTTTTCCCCGAGCAGTTCTTCGAGGATGAATGCGTTTGTCGAGCCGCGGGAGACAACAAGATAACCGTTGTCCTTCGCCGCCTTGATTTCCGGCAGAGCCGCAACTGCCTTGCCGATCAGCCTCTTTGATTCCGAAGATGTCAATGTGAAGAGCGCCTGCATATCTTTCAATCCTCCTTGTGAATATTGGCAACCCGGGCCCGTGGGGGGGGCGGTCGTTCGGTGAGTGCCGTTTGTGAAGTTTCCTGATAACCCCGAGCTGATTTCTATACGTCTTGCCGATTTATGTCAATGATTTTCCCGAGCTTGGCCAAACTCAAGGCAGACCTGCCGCAATTTTACGATTTTGACCGGGGGATGTTGGTCAGATAGACGCCGCCCATTACCAGCGCTGCGCCGGCGATTATTGAAAGATTCACCGGTTCCCCGAGCAGCAGCCAGCCGAGAAATACCCCGCTTACCGGAACGAGATTGATAAAAACGGAGGCGCGGGCGGCGCCGATTGCGGCGATTCCCTCGTAGTACCAGTAAAATCCGATAACCGTGCCGAAAAAGGCGAGATAGAGGAGCGCCGACCAGTCGAGTACGCCGAATCCTCCTATCTTTTCGGTCAGGTTTTCCGCAAGCGCCAGTGGAAACAGGGCTGCGGCGCCGATTGCGCATGAGTAGAAAACTGCGGCAAAGGGTTTTAAATCCTTCATGATGGCCTTGCCGATCAGGGAATAGCTTACCCAACTGACGACGCACCCCATGATGAACAATTCCCCCCGGCCAACGCCGCCGGAAAACAGGGAAAGGGGATTGCCCCGGGAGACAACCAGCATTACCCCGGACAGGCATGAAATAGCCCCGGCAACCTTTGCCGTGTGCAGCTTTTCATGGAAGAAGAGGTCTGATAGAAGGGAAATCAGCACAGGATTTATCGCGACAATCAGCGACGCCCGTCCGGCGGTTATCGTCTGCAGGCCGCTGAAAAAAAAGACATTATAGGCAAAGACGCCCGTCATGCCGAGGAGAAGCGCGGGAACTGCCTGATGCCTCTTCAGGAGCGGGAGTCGCCCTTCCTTGAGAAGCGCAGCCGCTGCAAGAAGCAGGGATGCCGCGGCAAAGCGCACAAAAGAGCCGGTAAACGGGCCGATATGGTCGGAGACGGCCCTTGCCGCGACAAAGGTGCCTCCCCAGAAGATAGCGGTCAGGACGAGCTTGAGATAGATGATCATCGGAAATTATACCTTCTTATACAGTATTTTTTTCACTGGTTGCGCTGCCTGCGGTCAGCGCGGCACGCGAATTGGCCCCCCCCTGGAGTTTCAGCACCCGGCCGGGAAGCGCAGGCGCCTGCGGGATTAGAGTTCTTTATGAAAACCTGCGAGTTGTCAAGAAAAACGTCACTTTTGCAATGACCGCCAATATCATTGAAAAAGGAGGCCCTTGATGTTAAAAGGGTTCCGTGGAAAAAGGCGGCTTTGGGCGTATCTCGCGGGAAAATCGGGGGCAAGTGGCAATGAGGGGCTTTTCTTGGCAGGTAAATTGGTCATTCCTGAAGACCGCCGCCTGGAACCTTTTACTGATGGCAATCGGCGGCGTCCTTTGCGGCACTGCGATCAACGGCATACTGATTCCCCGCGGTTTTGTCAGCGGCGGCGTGGTGGGATTCTCGATCCTGCTCCACTATCTCTGGCCGGTTTTACCGGTAGCCGCGATCTATTTTCTGCTGAATATTCCCCTGTTCATGGCCGGCTGGTTTCTCGTCAACCGCCGGTTTTTTCTTTACAGCATTGTCGGGATGATTGTTTTCACGACCGCCGTTTCCCTTGTCCAAATCTCCGTTCCGGTCTATGACAAGCTTCTTGCCGCCCTGCTCGCCGGATTGATTCAGGGGCTTGGCTCCGGCATTATCCTGAAATCACAGGGATCAGCCGGCGGCACGGACATCCTGTCGGTCATTCTCCATAATCGCTTTTCGGTACGTCTGGGAACGACAATTCTGGGATTCAACACGCTTATTCTGGGCGCCGCCGCGTTTTTCTTCTCCCTCGAAGACGCTCTGTACACAATGATTTATCTGTATGTGACGACGAAGGTCGTCGACCTCGTTGTTACCGGTTTGAGCCAGAGAAAGGCTGCCTTCATTGTCACCCCGTTCTGGGAGAAGGTATCATCCCGGATAATGGACGAAATCGGGAGGGGGGTCACCATCCTGCATGGCCAGGGCGCCTATTCGGAAAAAGAAAAAAGGATCCTCTACACGGTTGTCACGTTCCAGGAAATATCCGTCCTGAAGAGCATTGTCCGGGAAGAGGATCCCGAAGCCTTTGTCGTCATCTCCGATACCGCAGAGGTAATGGGACACCGCATCGGCAACCAGGCGCACTGGTGAAGGGTGC
>CAZKHU010000107.1:0-9183 GCA_964552725.1 uncultured Syntrophus sp. | reverse complement strand
TAGCTCCCACTATTTTCCGTGGCCAGCCTCCCCTCAATTATCGAGGCCACTCTCAATATATTATTCGGATTATTACTTAAAATTTTTCGGATTATAGTGTATGGCAGGTTATAAGGAGGTAGATATAAATGCTCTACAGACGTCATATAAAAGAACGTATCATTGAACTTTTACAAGATTTTCGCATTGTTTATCTAACCGGCCCTCGACAGGCTGGGAAAAGCACTATTGCCAGAGAGATTGCCAAAGAACTGGGGATGGGGTACTACACCCTTGACGATGCTGCCTTGCGGGCGTCTGCCCTGAGCGATCCCCAGGGTCTCCTTGCTTCCCTGAAAAAACCTCTGGTGCTGGATGAATTTCAGATGGCGCCCAGCCTGATTGGCGCCATCAAGATGATTTCAGATATCGCTGACAGCCAAAAAGGCATATTTCTTTTAACCGGTTCTTCCGATATTTTTCGATCCGCCCAAGTACAGGAAACATTGCCGGGGCACCTGGCACGGGTAGAGCTTTATCCGTTATCGCAAGCGGAACGATATAATTGCCACAGAAACCAGATTGGCCTGATCGTTGGCGCCGCATTCGATGATACGCTGCTGAAACCGCTGAACAGAGTCGCCCTCGGGCAGATGCTCATGGAAGGAGGTTATCCGGAAGTGATAACCAAATCTCCCCGTTCTCGAAGCGCATGGTTTGCTTCATACATTGAAGGTCGTCTGCTGAAAGATTTTGAAACCATGCATCGGGTCAAAGGGGACTATCACACCAAACTATCGGCGCTCATTCGCAACCTGGCAGGCATGAACGGAAATCTGGTAAAATATGCAAATATCGCCAACGATCTGTCGCAGGATGATAAAACTGTAAGACGGTACATGGAGATATTGGAGATGATGTTTATCATTCAGCGCCTCAATCCGTATGTTCGCAATCGCTCCAAACGCGCTGTTGTTGGAATGCCCAAACTCCATTTTATTGATACCGGGCTGGCCTGCCACCTGTTGGGACTGAAACAGGCCGAATCACTCCATACGACTCAATTTTTTGGCGGGCTTGTGGAAAACTTCGTCTTTTGCGAATTACTGAAACATGCAACATGGTCAACTGAAGAGGTTCAATTTTACCATTTCCGCGACAACGCAAAGAATGAAATTGATTTGGTTATAGAGCGAAGTGACGGCAAGGTTATCGGCGTTGAGGTAAAGGCTTCCATGACCGTCGGGCCGGAAGATTTTACAGGCATCGCCAGTTTTGCCGATTACAGCAAAGACAATTTTCTCCACGGCATACTGTTTTATTCAGGGGACAAAGTGCTGCCATTTAAAATCAACAATCTTATCTGCTTCGCAGTTCCGATTGCCACATTTCTTGCCCGCCAGCCTGAAGCATCGGAAGCTCGGGGAGCTTGATCGTGTCCTTCGGCAAGCCTGCGCAGCCGGAAGAGCAGCGAATGGCGGATTTCACGTCGCTCAATCCCGGGCAAGCTTCCGGATGGAGTCTCTTTGCACTTACCCAGATTATCCTTGGGCAATCAACTGAGGCGTTTCAGGCGGCAGACAGAGCAGTGAAAGCAGCGCCGGATTCGATAAATGCACTCATAATTCAGGGGTACGCTTTTCAGGCCGTTTTCGATATGGATCGCGCCTTGGCATCCTTTCAGCAGGCGCTCCGCATTGACGGTAAAAATGTCCTTGCCTTGGTCAATCTGGCCCGCCTTCAATTTGGCATGGATCTAAGCGATCAGGCTTTGGAGAATCTGGAGAAGGCTCAACGGCTTGCCCCTCTAAATGGCGATGTTTATAATCTTCAGGGATTTGTCCTTCTGGCCGGAAGGCGCACCGATGATGCTATTGCCGCTTTCCAAAAGGCAGTAGAGCTTGATTCCTCCCTTGGCGAGCCGCATATGGGACTGGGACTTGCCTACATGCGTAAGGATATCAATGATATGAGGACCTTCAGCCAGGATTTGGTCGGTCCGCCTCCGATGACTGTTCTGGGCAAAACGCTCTTTACCGGAGCGAATGAAACGCCATACAAGCAGTTGCAGGGGCAATTTCTCTTCAAGGCCGGGGCCGCTCTCTACTTTGACCGGATGGAGAACGGCGACCCCCTCTATAAAACGGCATGGACGGTTAATGCATTAAATCCCCGCGCTGGCCTGATCTTTGCTCCGACCGAACGGGATACATTTCGTTTGGCCGTTTTTCGGTACCTGCTGCCATATATCACAAGCAGAATTGATCCGATGGACATCGGCGGCATTCCGGTTATGCGCAACAATTTTCAGGGAGCCTCTATCAGGGAAGGGGATATTGCCTGGGAGAGAGAGTGGCGTTCCGGGTTTCTTTCCGTGGGAGGATTTTATCTGGAGAAGGAGTACACCCATCAATTGATTGATGCCGCTGCGGCAGTTGTAGAACAGCGAGATAGCGGACGTATGCAAGGTGCGGAAGTGGTGCTTAATCAACTTCTAAGACAGGGGCTGGGGTTGGCCGCGAGCTATCGCTACCAGCGCCTGCAGGACGAAAGTCTGTCGGAGGCTAACCGGGAAGACCACAGAGTGACGGCCGGTCTTAAGTATGTCCATGCACTGGGATTTTCGGCGGGTTTATCGGAGACCTATCGTCATTCCCGATTTGAGGCAATCTTCAGGGATGATGAAGACATCTGGCTGACCGATGTCAAAATCGGTTACGAATTCCCCGGAAAGAAAGGAAGCGTCAGTTTGGAGTGCCGCAACCTTTTCGACCAGCGTTTCAACTGGATCACTGATTATTTTGTTTTTGCCGGGCGCGCTCCGTCCCGGGAGACGATACTGACGCTATCCGTGAACTTTTAACCGGTAAATCTCACGGTATTGCTGAGTCGTTGTTTCAACTGGCCTGGAGATATTCTTCAAAACTCGTTGCCCGGTCGACGACCCCGTCGGGAGCGAGCTCCACGATGCGATTTGCGACGGTCGAGACCAGTTCGTAATCGCGGGATGCCAGCAGAATAACCTCCGGAAAGGCGACGAGACTGTTGTTCAGGGCGGTAAGCGATTCGAGATCGAGGTGGTTGGTCGGTTCGTCGAGAATCAGGGCATTGGCGCCGGTCAGCATCATCCGTGAAAGCATGCAGCGCACCTGTTCCCCGCCGGAAAGAACGCTGGTTTTTTTGAGCGCCTCTTCGCCTGAAAAGAGCATCCTCCCGAGAAACCCGCGGGCGAAACTCTCGCCGTCGCAGGGGGGGAACTGGCAGAGCCAGTCAACCAGATTCATATCTCCCCGGAAATAAGAGCTGTTTTCCTTGGGAAAATAGGCGGGGGTAATCGTCGTTCCCCAGCGAAAACTGCCGCTGTCCGGTTCCATCTCCCCGGCAAGTATCTGGAAGAGGGTAGTTTTGGCCAGGCCGTCGCCTCCGACAAAGGCGATCTTGTCGCCCTTGCGCAAGGTGAGGTTGAGGTTGCTCAGCACCGATACGCCGTGAATCTCCTTGCCGAGACCGGCGATCTCGAGGATCGTGTTTCCGCAGGGGCGCTCGGGTTTGAACTGGATAAACGGGTATTTGCGCGAAGAAACCGGCATGTCCTCGATGGTCAGTTTTTCGAGGAGTCTTTTCCGGGATGTGGCCTGCTTCGATTTGGAGGCGTTGGCGCTGAAGCGCTGGATGAATGCCTTCAACTCATCCGCCTTTTCCGTGGCCTTGCGGTTTTCGTTTTGTTTCTGCTGGGCAACCATCTGGCTTGCCTGGTACCAGAAATCGTAATTACCCGCATAAACGCGGATTTTTCCGAAGTCGATATCCGCGATGTGCGTGCATATCTGGTTAAGGAAGTGGCGGTCATGGGAGACGACGATGACCGTGTTGCGGAAGCGGGAGAGGAAATCCTCCAGCCAGGCGATGGAACGGAGATCCAGGTGATTTGTCGGCTCGTCGAGTAAAAGCACGTCCGGATTGCCATAGAGGGCGCGGGCGAGAAGGACGCGCACCTTGTTCCCCCCGTCGAGTTCCTTCATCTTGCGGGAGCAGAAAGAGTCGGGGATGCCGAGTCCCTTGAGCAGCACCGCCGCATCGGTCTCGGCTTCATAACCGTTCAGCTCGGCGAATTCCGCCTCCAATTCCGCGGAGATAACCCCGTCCGCCTCCGAGAAGTCGGGTTTGGCGTATATGGCCTCGCGCGCAGCCATTACCTCGTAGAGCCTTTTGTGACCCATGATAACGGTGTCGATGACCGTCTCTTCATCAAAGGCGAACTGGTCCTGGCTGAGCACCGAGATTCTTTCCCCGGAGCCGATCGAAACCTCGCCTGTGTCCTGCTCCACGCCGCCTGCGAGAATTTTTAGAAAGGTCGATTTTCCCGAGCCGTTGGCGCCGATGACGCCGTAGCAGTTGCCCGGCGTGAACTTGATATTTACCTCCTTGAACAGCGTTTTTTTGCCGTAGGCAAGGGTGACATTGGATACGTTGATCATTCTTCCATCCTCTTCAGTCTCTGTTGAGCAATTCCCATAAATAAAAAACCACAGGGTCGAACCCCGTGGTTTTAAGGTCGAATGGCTCATACATCAAAGCCGTCCCGAAAGCAACGGTTATTTTGCAAATTAATAACAAACTGAAAGATCCGGGGTGAGTTAGCCGAAATTGCTTGTTTTTCATTATTGATGGGTGTATCAGTCTAAAGACGCAATATTATAACAGATATAACGGTGGCGGTAATTGCAAAACTCCCAAAGCTGTCATTTCCGCTACGCTTCTGGGCATGACAAACCGTTATTCCGGCGAGGGAACTTGCGCCCTTTGCGAAAAGCTCAAACATAGTTGGCGCTGAAAATTTTTTAGCCATCCATTGATGTTATTTACTCGATAACTATGATAAGCGGATGAAAAAAAGAGGACTTGAGCTGAACATGGCCACCATCTTCACACCTAAACAACTCGAATCTCATCTCTGGGAAGCGGCCAATATCCTGCGGGGGCCAGTGGATGCTGCGGACTTCAAGAGCTACGTCTTCCCGCTCCTCTTTTTCAAGCGCCTTTCTGACGTGCATGATGAGGAGTACAGGATTGCCATAGAAGAGTCGGGCGGGGATGAGGAATACGCCCAGTTCCCACAAAATTACCGTTTTCAGGTTCCCGGCGTTTGCCACTGGAACGACATCCGGATCGTGACGACCAACGTCGGTCAGGCTCTGCAGAAGGCTATGCGCGGCATCGAAAAGGCAAATCCGGAAACACTATATGGCATCTTTGGCGATGCCCAATGGAGCAATAAAGATAGGCTTCCCGATTCGTTGCTGCGCGATCTCGTGGAACACTTTTCGCGTATTAACCTTGGCAACCAAGTTGCGCAGGCCGACGTCCTTGGCCAATCCTATGAATACCTTATCAAAAAGTTTGCAGACACCACTAACAAGAAGGCGGGGGAATTCTATACTCCCCGCTCGGTGGTTCGGCTGATGGTGAATATCCTCGATCCGCGGGAAGGCGAGTCCATCTACGACCCTGCCTGCGGCACGGGCGGCATGTTGCTGGAAGCCATCCACCATGTGCAGGAGCATCACGGCGACGACCGCACCCTCTGGGGCAAGCTCTTTGGACAGGAAAAGAACCTTACCACCAGCGCCATTGCCCGGATGAATCTATTTCTGCACGGAGCGGCGGATTTTCAGATTGTGCGCGGTGACACCCTGCGGCAGCCGGCATTTTTCTTCGGTGACAGCCTGTCCACCTTCGACTGCGTAATCGCCAATCCACCGTTCTCACTGGAAAAGTGGGGTGAGGAGGTCTGGAGCAGTGATCCCTACGGCCGCAGTTTTGCCGGGATGCCGCCGAGCAAAACCGGCGACTACGCTTGGGTTCAGCACATGATAAAGTCTATGGCGCCCAAGAGCGGGCGCATGGCTGTGGTGTTACCTCACGGGGCGCTCTTCCGCATGGGCGCTGAGGGGAAGATACGTCAGAAAATTATCGGCATGGATCTGCTCGAAGCGGTGATTGGTCTCGGGGCCAACCTTTTCTACGGCACCGGGCTGGCCGCCTGTATCCTCGTCTTTCGTCAGCGCAAGGAGAAAGACCGCAGGAACAAGATACTTATCCTTGATGCCTCGAAGGAGTTTAAGGCCGGTCGCGCCCAGAATGAACTGTTGCCCGAACATGTCGAACGCGTCCACGGCTGGTATCAAGATTTTAAAGATGTTGAGGGCATTGCCCGTGTGGTCACACTGGAGGAAATCGCCGCCAATAACTACAACTTGAACATTCCGCGTTATGTTGAATCAAAGGTTGACCAGGAGACGTTGACGGTGGAGGAGGCCATGACGCGGCTTAGGGCAAGTGCCGTGACTGCGTTTGCCGCCGAAGACCGGCTGGTCGCCATCCTCAAGCAAGAGGGACTGCTCGTATGACCAGCCGTATCACCCAACAACAACTCGAATCCTACCTCTGGGGTGCGGCGGTGCTCTTGCGCGGCACCATCGACGCAGGCGATTACAAACAGTTCATCTTTCCGCTGCTCTTCTACAAGCGCTTGTGTGATGTGTTCGACGAAGAGACGCAGACCGCCCTCGTCGAGTCCGGCGGAGATCCGGATTTTGCCTCTTACCCGGAAAACCACCGCTTTCAGATTCCGACAGATGCCCACTGGCGGGAGGTGCGTCAATCTGCCAAAGACGTGGGCCGTGCCCTCCAAAACGCGATGCGCGCCATCGAGACCGCCAATCCCGACAAACTCTACGGTATCTTCGGCGACGCCCAGTGGACCAACAAGGACCGCCTTCCCGATGCCATGCTGCGCGATCTCGTCGAGCACTTCTCCGGGCTGGAACTGACAATAGCCAACCTGCCGGAAGATGAGCTGGGCCAGGGCTATGAATATCTGATCAAGAAATTCGCCGACGACTCGGGCCACACCGCCGCCGAGTTCTATACCAACCGCACCGTCGTCCATCTGATGACCGAGATGCTTAAGCCCCAGCCCGGTGAGAGCATCTATGACCCCACTTGCGGCTCCGGCGGCATGCTGCTCTCCTGCATCACCCACCTGCGCCGACAGGGCAAGGAGTGGCGCAATGTGAGGCTCTTCGGGCAAGAGCGGAACCTGATGACCTCCTCCATCGCCCGGATGAACTGCTTCCTCCACGGCATAGAGGACTTTCGCATCGAGCGCGGAGACACTCTAAGCGAACCCAAATTCATCCAGGGCGACCGGCTAATGCAATTTGATATGGCGCTGGCCAATCCCCCCTATTCCATCAAGCAATGGGACCGCGCTGCCTTTGCCGCCGATCCCTGGGGCCGCAATCTCTACGGAACGCCGCCGCAGGGTCGTGCCGATTACGCCTTCTGGCAGCACATCCTCCAAAGCCTTGCGCCCAAGAGCGGCCGTTGCGCCATCCTCTTCCCGCACGGCGTCCTCTTTCGCCAGGAGGAAGCCGAGATGCGGCGCAAGCTCATAGACGCCGACCTGATCGAGTGCGTTCTCGGTCTGGGACCGAACCTCTTTTACAATTCGCCGATGGAAGCCTGCGTCGTCATCTGCCGGACGGCCAAGTTCAAAGAGCGCCGGGGGAAGATCCTCTTCATTAACGCCGTAGGCGAGGTCACCCGCGAACGCGCCCAGAGCTTCCTTACCGACGAGCATATTGAACGCATAGTCAAGGTCTACAAGCAGTTCCAGGACGAGCCAGGCTTCACCTGTGTCGCCTCTCGCGAGGAAATCCGCGCCAAAGATGGCAATCTGAGCATCCCGCTGTACGTGACGAGTTCATCGCAGACGACAGTGATTCGCGAAGCTTCAGCCCCTTATGGTACAGATCATCTCACCGATACCTTGAAGAACTGGCTTGATAGTTCGGCCAGGGTCAGAAAGGCATTGAATTCCATGCTGGAGGGGCGCCAATGACCGAAAAACTCTTGATATTCGTGAGCTCAGTCCAGAAGGAGTTTGCCGAGGAGCGCAAGGCTCTGCGGGAATTCTTGCGGGGAGATCCTCTGCTCCGCAGGTTCTTCGATATTTTCCTCTTCGAGGACGTGCCCGCCGTTGACAGACGGGCCGACGAGGTCTATCTCAACGAAGTTGAACGATGCCATATCTACGTGGGGCTCTTCGGGAAGGAATACGGAAAGGAGGGCGAGAAAGGGTATTCACCTACCCACCGGGAATTCGATCTTGCGTCACAGCTCGGTAAACACCGTCTTATTTTCGTCAAAGGCGCAGGTGACGACGGCAAGGCGCCCCGGATGCAGGCACTTATCAAGGCGGCGGGCGACCAGGTGGTGAGGCGACGCTTTGTCAGTGTTTCAGAGCTCGTTGCCGCCTTGTATGGAAGCCTCGTTCAGTATCTTGAGGAACACGAACTGATACGCTCGGGCCCCTTTGACGCCTCCTTCTGTAGAAACGCGACCATTGGCGATCTTGATGAAGAGAAAATACATGACTTTTTGAACCAGGCCCGACGGGCCAGAGGCTTGCCGCTGTCCGAAGAATCCACGGCCATGGAGGTCCTTACCCACCTGAACCTCCTTGATAAAGAAAGGCCGAGCAACGCCGCAGTATTGCTTTTTGGTAAACAACCTCAGCGCTTCCTTATTTCCTCCGAGGTCAAGTGCGCCCATTTTCATGGCATTGAGGTAACCAAACCTATTCCTTTCTACCGAGTCTACAAGGGAACAGTCTTTGAACTGGTAGATCAGGCCGTTGATTTTGTACTCTCCAAGATCGACCTTGCCGTTGGAACCCGCGCTCACAGTGTCCAAGCGCCTGTGGCCTACGAGATACCTCCTGAAGTGATCCGTGAGGCAATTGTAAATGCGGTGGCCCATCGGGACTATACGAGCAATGGCAGCGTACAGGTAATGCTCTTCGCAGACCGGCTGGAGGTCTGGAATCCCGGAACCCTTTCGCCGCCCTTGACCCTTGCAAAACTGCGAAAACCCCACGGCTCAGTGCCCTTTAATCCCTTGTTGGCCGAGCCGCTCTATCTTACCAAGTACATCGAAAGGATGGGTACAGGAACAGACGACATGATCAGGCGCTGCCGGAACGTCGGTCTTGACGAGCCGGAGTTTGCCCTGACAGACGGCTTTGTGGTTACCATCCGAAGAAAGCCGGACCTGGCCTTTAAGGCCGTCGGTGGGATAACCGGGGAAGTCACCGGGGAAGTCACCGGGGAAGTCACCGGGGAAGTCACCGGGGAAGTC
>CAZKHU010000106.1:0-9641 GCA_964552725.1 uncultured Syntrophus sp. | reverse complement strand
TCCGGTTAACCTGACGTCCTGATATCAAGTTATTAATCAACTGTTCTGATTCTTTGTATGAAAATAGAAAATTTACCAATGATGTCAGTTGCTTATTGTTACATGTTTTTAAGTTCTTTCCCATTGCCTCGTATCCTGAATTTTCATCATTCGTTGTGCCCGCCCCGGGCATGGGGGTTTAGTGCTTATGATGCTTATGGTCACCTTTGCCACCTTTACCGCCTGTGCCTCGACACGCACACATGAAAGTGCCGGCGAATTCGTTGACGATTCGGTTATCACGACCAAGGTGAAGTCGCTGCTGGCTAATGATGACTTTCTCAAGTCATTTCAGATCAGTGTCGAAACTTACCAGGGCGCCGTGCAACTGAGCGGTTTCGTTAATTCTCGAAAAGCCGTAGATAAAGCGGGGCAAATCACAATGAGCGTCAAAGGGGTGAAATCACTAAAGAATAGTCTTACCGTGAAGTAGGCGATCTCTATTTTTTTGAGATTTGCAAAGCGAAGCCCCTGCTTAATTTTCATTCCTAAAAGTTATAAAGGGTTACGCGGTGCTTCGTGCTTCCAGATTGTATGCGTAATTTAAGCGAGTTACGGATACAATCTGGTTCCTTTTCCAATCGTTGTCTTTAATGGACGGAAAGAAGGGAGAAATCGTGAAACGCGCAGGAAAAACAGCCGGTGGGATCATCGGAAACGCTTATTTTTTTGAGGCCCGGACACCACATGTTTATAAATGGAAAAAATATCGAACTGCGCCTTTGGCCGGCGCTGAAACACCAGCGCTCAGGAAGCTTACGTTTTTTTGTGACTATCATAGTCAAAGTACTTTGCCTGGTCCTGCTGGCCGGCAGTTTTACCGCTTACCAGGCAGCCGCGGCGGATGGCGCTGCACAGTTGTCCAATCCGGGTTTCCCGCCGCCTGCGGCTGAAGGCGCGGCAGCTCCATCGAATATTGATGATAAGCAGCCCGTGGCGATACATCGTCTCAAGCGGGCGAACTTCAAACAGGAGCCCGCGTCGCACGAGGCCCGGCACATTGCAGACTGGGTCGTCGATTCGGGAGACAATCTCGGCATGCCGTTCGTTATTGTTGACAAAAAAAGTGCCAAAGTCTTTGTATTAGATGCCAACGGGCAGCTCCGCGGCGCGTCCCTTGCGCTGCTCGGTCTTGCGCTTGGCGATGACGCCGTTCCCGACATCGGGAACCGCAAGTTGTCAAGCATCCGCCCCGAGGAGCGCACAACACCGGCAGGCCGCTTTGTGGCCGCACTGGGACGCAATTTGAGCGGAGTGGAAATCCTCTGGATAGACTACGACGGCGCCATCTCCATGCATCAGGTGATCACGACCAATTCCAGGGAGCGCCGTCTGGAGCGTCTGGCTACTCCAACATCGTTCGACAAGCGCATTTCCTACGGCTGCATCAATGTCCCGGCGAAGTTCTATAAGAACATTATACGCCCGACTTTTACCAAAACGAATGGCATCGTCTATGTGCTGCCGGAAACCAGTTCGGTCCGCGAATTCTTCAAATCCTATGATGTAGATGAGCATGAGCAAGTGCCGGTCATGAGCCAATCAGTGCCCTCACGGATCACCTCCGGAGCTGCCCGGCATTGACTGTGACGGACAGCACGCGGCGCGCTGCCGAAAGCAGCATTTAGGATTTTAACACATCCCATAGGAGGAAAAATGAGCAATGACAAGATCAAAAGTGTATCTTCGCATGTCCTACCGCCCCTGCCCTACGCGGATAATGCGCTGGAGCCCGTAATCTCCGCAAATACGATTGACTTCCACTACGGCAAGCATCACAAGGGATATCTACCAAAGTTTCCTCTTACAATCTCCGGCACACAATGGCCAGCCTGCTGGTCAATGCTGATGCCAATTTCTGCACGATTCAGGATCTTCTTGGGCACAGCAATGTAAAGAACACCCAATGGTATTGCCGGGTATCGAATCTCAAGGCCTATTTTCATCCGGTCTTTGCGGGTGATCAGGTGAAGCAGGGGCGGAAAGGAAGCCGACTATTTTCAAATTCGTGACTCAAAGGCAATTTGATGATATGAGATCGCCGGGCGGGAGCCTGGATTTCTGTTTTTCCCGCCATTGCGGGAAGGGCAACAATGAGATGGGTGATGCCCGGCAGGGGATTTATTAAATGAAGGAGAGATTGCCATGATTCGTTTCAGCGCCAATATCAGCATGCTCTTTAACGAGGTTGATTTCCTCGACCGCTTTGAACAGGCGGCCGGGGCGGGTTTCAAGGCGGTTGAATACATGTTTCCCTACCCCTGGAAAGTGAAGGAACTGGTCGAAAAACTTTCCCGGTACGACCTCCGGCAGGTTCTCTTCAATCTTCCCGCCGGCGACTGGGGAGGCGGCGAGCGGGGAATTGCCTGTCTGCCGGAAAGGGAAGCGGAATTCCGGGAAGGCGTCGGCATGGCGATTGAGTACGCGCGTGCCCTGGGCTGTCCCCGGGTAAATTGTCTCGCCGGATTGACGCCTGCCGATGTTCCGGAGAAGTCCCGCCGGGCGCTTGTCGAAAATCTGCGTTTTGCCGCCGATTCACTTGAAAAAGAGGGAATTTCCCTGCTTGTCGAGCCCCTGAACAATCAGGATGTCCCCGGATTCTATCTTTGCACTGTCCGCGATGCCCTGGCATTGATCGAAGAAGTCGGCCGTCCGAATCTCCGCTTGCAGTGCGACATCTATCACATGCAGGTGATGGAAGGAAACCTGTTGCGGACGCTCGGGGATAATTTGAACCGGATCGGCCATATCCAGATCGCCGACAATCCCGGCCGCAACGAACCGGGTACAGGCGAGATCAACTACCCGAATGTCTTCAATTTTCTTGACAAGCAGGGGTACGATGGCTGGATCGGCTGCGAATACAAACCGCTCCGGAAAACCGCGGAGGGGCTCGACTGGATGAAACCTTATCTTTAAATATTTTTCGTGAGCTTTTGAGTGCAATAAATGGCGAATCGGGGACGATGAAACATTTGGCAAATGGCTGCATTTTCATATGGGGGCAAGGCAAAGCGCGCTTTGCGCAATAATGGGAAAAACAGGACATGGAAATATATAAGGAGGAAAGTAAAATGGCGAAAATCGGGTTCATCGGCCTGGGAATCATGGGAAAGCCCATGAGCAGGAATCTTGTGAAGGCAGGGCATTCACTCGTGGTTTACTGCCGATCGTCCGCGACCGGGACGGAATTTAAAGAAGCCGGGGTCCAGATAGCCTCTTCTCCCCGGGAGGTCGCCCAAAATGCCGACACCATAATCACGATGCTTCCCAATTCCCCGGAGGTCAAGGAGGTTGTGCTGGGGGAAAACGGTCTGATCGAGGGGATGCGTCCGAATTCGATGTTGATCGACATGACTTCTCTCGACCCGCTGGTCAGCCGGGAAATAGCCGCCCGGCTGGCCGAAAAAAATATCCGGATGATGGACGCTCCGGTAAGCGGCGGCGAACCGAAGGCGATAGCGGGCACCCTTTCCATCATGGTCGGTTGCCGGCAGGAGGATTTTGATGAATTTCTGCCGATTCTCAAGGCAATGGGCTCTTCCGTTGTCCGCTGTGGGGACGTCGGGGCTGGAAATGTGACGAAACTGGCCAATCAGATCATCGTTGCCGCCAACATTGCCGCAGTTTCCGAGGCCCTGGTTCTCGCCGCCAAGGCGGGGGTCAATCCCGGGCTTGTCTTCCAGGCGATTCGGGGCGGTCTTGCCGGGAGCGCCGCCCTCGATGCCAAGGCGCCGATGATGGTGGATCGCAATTTTAACCCCGGTTTTCGGATCAATCTGCACATCAAGGATTTGAACAACGTTCTCAACACTGCCCAGGGCATCTCGACGCCGACGCCGCTTACCGAAAATGTCATGAAGATGATGTTGTCGCTGCGCGAGGACGGCATGGGCGATGCCGATCACAGCGCCCTGGTCAGATATTATGAAAAGCTTGCCGGGATTGAGCTGCCGCGGTAGAGTAATACGACGCAGAAGGAGCAGATCGAGCGCGCATATAATGCGGTGGTGGATGGGGGGTGCCTTTTGTGCAGCGAGGAGAAGCCTTTGCACTGCCGTCGCAGGCTTGTCGCCGAGTATTTGCATTCGAAATGGAATAACGTTGAAATTGTTCACCTTTAACTGTTTCATTACCCCCAGTACACCAGATTGGTCTCCTGTTTGGCGGCCAGGTGCGGGTGTTTGGGCAAAACGCGGATTCCGTAAGTGTAACAGCCGTTTCTTGCGACTTTATAGGAAACGAAGAATTTGAAAATACCGGTGGAATCCTTGCCCTCCAGTGACAGAGGGACGCATTCGGGCTGCCGGACAGAGCCGCCGGGGTCACTCCTGCCGATGACCATCTCCACCATGATTTCTTCCGGGGCCATCTTGCCGGGATCTATCCGGACGCTTACCTCAAGCGGTTCTTCCACCCTGATTGTATCACCCTGGATTCCCGCCACAACAACATCGAGAATGCGCAGCGAAGAGAAGCGCATAGGCAATTTCTGCTTCCAGTCGGCCAGTTCGCGGGCCATTTTGTAGCTGTCGAGATACAGATCATGTTCGCGCAGGGCCGTCGGCAGGTAGAGGTCGTGATAGTAATCAATCAGCATGCGGTTGGTATTGAATGCAGGGATAAGGGTCTGCATGGAGCGTTTGATCATGGCAATCCACCGTTCCGGAAGGTCGGATATCTCCCGTTCATAGAACATCGGAACCACGGAGTTTTCCAGCAGCGAATAAAGTGATTCGCTGTCCTCCTGATCCGGGTTCCCGGTCTCTTCCCGGAACTCATTGACCACCGGGCCGATTGTCCAGCCGTTGGTTCCGTCGTAGCCTTCAACCCACCATCCATCGGAGACGCTGAGGTTGAGGACGCCGTTGGCGACCACCTTCTCGCCACTGGTGCCGGAGGCCTCCATTGGCCGCCGGGGATTGTTCAGCCAGACGTCCACCCCCTGTACGAGCTGTCTGGCGACCCCGATTCCGTAGCCTTCCACGAAAAATATTCTTCCCCGGAAACGGGGGTCTTTGCAAACGCCGATTACCTTTCTGATCAGGTCCTTTCCCATCTCATCCATCGGGTGGGACTTTCCGGCAAAGACAATTTGTACCGGGCGGGTGGGGTGGTTCAGGATGCGGTCGAGCCGTTCGAGGTCGGAGAGGATCAGATCCGCCCTTTTGTAAGGCGCGAAGCGCCGGGCAAAGCCGATGGTGAGCGTCGCCGGATTCAGTTTCGAGAAAAGCTCTTCCTGCCATGTTTTGGTATAGCCGTATTTGCTCCAGTTGCGGGAAATTTCATCCCTGAGAAAATAGACCAGTTTTTGCCTTAGTTCGTATCTGGTTCGCCAGAGGATGTTGTCGGGAATTTCCTTGACGCGTTCCCAGTGTCGGGGGTCAGACAGGTGCTTTTCCCAGTCCATCCCGAGGAATGTGTTGAAGATCGTTCTCATCCGCGGGGCAATGTAGGAAAGGGTGTGAGCGCCGTTGGTAACATGGGTGATCGGGATGTCGGATTCGTCGAAACCCTTCCAGAGATCCCGCCACATCCTCCGGGAGACTTCCCCGTGCAGTCTGCTTACGGCGTTGCTTTTGTGGGCCATGTTCAGCGCCAGTATAGTCATGAAGAAAGGCTTTCCTTCTCCGGCTTCCCTGCGTCCCAATTGCCAGAACTGCGACCAGGAAATGCCGGTGCGTTTCACGAAATTGGCAAAATAGTGTTCCAGCAGCTCCTGGTTGAAACGTTCATTTCCGGCTTCGACAGGGGTGTGGGTGGTAAATACGACAGTGCCGCGGACGATCTCAAGGGCCTCATTGAACGACAATTTTTCCTCGGTCATCAACGAGGAAATCCTCTCAAAGACGAGAAAGGCCGAATGTCCCTCGTTTATGTGGTAAACGCGGGGCCGAATTCCCAGCTTTTTGAGAAGCTTTATTCCTCCCGCCCCGAGAAGTATCTCCTGTTCGATCCTGACCTTGGGATCGGCACAGTACAGCCGTTCAGTGATTTTACGGTCTTGAACGGTATTTCTTGGCACCTCCGAATCCAGCAGATAAAGGGTGACACGACCGACGTTCACCTGCCAGATGTTGGCAAAAAGGGTTCGCCCGGGAAATTCCATTGATATCTGAACCGCGTCGCCGCGGTCGTCCTGAACAATTTCGAGAGGCATGCTGGAGAAATCGTTTTGGGGGTACTCTTCTTTCTGGGCGCCGTTTTTGTCGATCGACTGCTTGAAAAAACCGCTTTTGTAAAGAAGACCGACGCCGACCAGCGGGATATTGAGATCGCTCGCCGTCTTCAGATGATCGCCGGAAAGTGTTCCCAGACCTCCGGAATATAGCGGCAGGGATTCATGCAGCCCATATTCAGCGCTGAAGTAGGCAACGGGAGACAGCCGCTTGAGTCCTGCGTACTGCTCGATCAGCGGATGCGGAGTTTTGTCGCCCATATAGTCGTCAAACTGCTTTAAGATATGGGTGTAAAGGTTCAGGTAGCTCCTGTTTCCCGATGCATCGAGGAGACGGGCCGAAGAAACGGTTTCCAGCATGCGTACGGGGTTGTTGCCCATCTCTTCCCATAGTTTGGGATCGAGCGCCGAGAAAAGTTCGAGGGCGCGGGGGTTCCACGACCACCAGAGATTGTAGGAAAGCTCCCGGAGTCTCGCTATCTGGTCGGGGAGATTGGCAACTGCCGTAAAGGTGCGGAAGTGTGGAGAAACAGAAGCTGTTCCGGCAAATGTATGTTTCATTCCGGCCTTGAGCTCGTTGTCCTTGAGCGCCTCTGTGCGGGTCTGCGACACTGATTCGGCAATTTTGAATGCCTGTAAATAGTGTGGGAAAAAGTCGCTCCAGTTTGCCTTGGCGGCAACGAGTCTTGCCCCAACGCGCCTTTTTTGCAGTTCCTCGCTGGTCATTTCCACAAGGCTTTTCAGTATTTCGTGAAGATTGTCTTCCATTTCGGCATTATTTTTCCCCATTCTGCCGAGAATGATGATTCCCTTGTTGCCGTTCAGAAACTGCTGCGCCCAAAGTCCGAATCCGGCCTGATCAGTTGTTACGGTAGGAACGGCGTAGGCCGCGCTTTCGAGCGGCGTGTACCCCCACGGTTCGTAGTTGGATGTGAAAACGCCGAGATCGCAGCCGGACAGGGCCTCATAATAGGACATGTTTATCAGCCCGTCGTGGCCGTTCAGATAGGCCGGGACGTAGATTGTCTGCACCCGGTTATGCGGATAGTTGCGCAGGCCGAGACGTTCGCACGTCTGCAGGATGGGATCGGATGCCTCATTCTGCAGGCGGTGGGTGGAGATCGGAGGATTATTGGGATCCGGTTTGACATCATCGCTTTTCAGGGAGGGGATCAGATCCGTGTAGCCGCCGAGGACGAAAATGCAGGCAAGGACGGTTTTATCTTCTCCCAGTTCTCCATTCAGGCGGCCGAGCGCCGCAAGGAGAATGTCGACCCCTTTGTTATGAAATTCCCCGCGTCCCGATGTAAGGATAATTCTTGTATTTTCAGGCATATCCCTGTTCAGGAATCGTTTTGCTGCCGCAAGCAGTTTCCGGCGCGACCTGATCGCGGCGGCGTTGTCTGCGGCAAGGTCGGGAATGCTGGCAATATCGAGACCGTTCGGGGTGATGAGATCGGGCGCACGGCCGAGAAAGTTCTTGGCTTCCAGCGCGGTAATTTCACTTACCGTGGTGAAACAGTCAGCTTCCCGGGCGGAAGCGGTTTCCATTGAACACTTGGCGGTGATATTGTGGGCGCTGGCCTCCTGTTGCGGCGATATATTATCCATCGTTGAATAAATATCAACGCCTGACGAGGAAAGCGTTCTTCCCAGCATCGTGGCATGGGTTGTAAAAACTGTTCCAATTTCCGGCGCCTTTTTCTTCAGTCCGAGCAGGCCTGCCCCGGTCATCCACTCGTGAAACTGCGCGACGCTTTTCATCTGTTGCGGACGGACAAGCAGATTGTGGATAGTTTCGATGACCTCGCTTGCCGCGTAACTGAACATCACCGGCTCCAGATAATCCCACCCTCCGGCGATCGAATCGACGCCATAATCCTCCCAGAGCTGGAAGAGGAGCTGCTGCTTGTCGTATTTTTCACCAAACCCCACGAGAATCGCCTTTGGTCTGCCCGGCACATTCCAGCGGCCGAAACGACAGGGTATTTCCTTGATGGCCACCCCTTCCCGAATGTCGTTCCAGATATCCTCGTCCGTTTCCTCGAACTCCGCGTTTGTCTTTAAATCAGGGCCGAGAACAAAATACCGTTCGCCGAAAACCTTTGTGGCCTCCGGAATTTTGCTCGTTATAACGGTATGGATGCCGCCGACCTTGTTGCAGACCTCCCAGCTTACCTCAAACAGAAAATATTCCCGTTCCTGCGTCATGCCGATTCTCCTTTTTCTATTTGCCGGTCATTCTCGACAAATCGTCAACGATATTCATATAATTTATATACGCCGCATAGGGCGACTCATAGGGGTTGAAATAGCGGTGAACGTCCCCGTCCGCGAACCATTTTGTGCACATATAGTAAAAATGATCCGAGGCCTGGAGCATCCGCCATTTTGTCAGAACGTCCTGATCTTCGCACATGCGGATTGCCGTTTCAAGCCCATATATTGTTTGGGCGGCGTCCTGCTGCATGGAGTTGCCCAGCCAGGCCGTCGTATCCCGCTCCTCATCCGCCCAGGAGATCACATTGGGGCAGTCGAATGAATCTGCCGGTTCGTGGCTTGAAGCCGCCTCGGCGGGCGTCTGAAAATGCGAATGGGGGCAATTCAGCAATTTCCCCGGAAACTCCTTCAAAAAATCAAAGATTCCGGTTTCCCGCCACTGATGCTCGCCGAATGTTTCGAAGTCCATAAAAAGATTGACGACTGTCTCTGTTCCCCCGAGCCGTTGTATCCAGTCCGCATATTTTTCAGCGGTGAGGGGGTAGCCCTGCCAGTTGGGATCGGAGAACCGAAAGGCAAGGTCATCGGAGAGGCGGTAATTACGGAGCAGCAGCCGGATGGTTTTGCATTCCGGAGGGCGATAGACCAGGTTGGGGCTTCGTTCGAGGAGTATTTTCCCTGTTCCTTCGGCAAGGATCGCTTTGTAACCCATTTTTTCCGCCGCAACGGCAAGCGCGTTGTTATAGATCAGCTCCGTATTGCGAAATGTTTGCCCAACCTGGCCGAAAAGACGATAAATGCGCTCGCGGTGCAGCAGCGCCTGTTCCTCAAATTCTTGCGATGAATAGAGAAAAGAAAGCGAGTGAGAGTCTGTCTCGTTGAGAAACTCAACGGAACCTGTCCGGGAAAGATCTTGAAACAATGCGATAACGTCAGGGCGAAGAATTTCCAGTTGCTCTAAAAGCGTCCCGGAAAGGGAAAAGGCAATCCGAAAGGCGTCTCCGTATTGCTTTATCAGCGCCAGCAAAAGTCTGCCGGCGGG
Organism: uncultured Syntrophus sp.; assembly: GCA_964552725.1. Classification (GTDB taxonomy): domain Bacteria; phylum Desulfobacterota; class Syntrophia; order Syntrophales; family UBA5619; genus DYTH01. The sequence continues at coordinate 162 of CAZKHU010000106.1, read as the reverse complement.
GAGGTAGCATTTATCCGAGACACGCTCGAGAATCCGCCGGTTCTCCTGATCGTCTGCGTAATCATGGCTGCGTCCTATGTCAAAAAAGGAGTATTTCCGCAAGCGGCGCGGCTGATGCATCTGAAAGTAGAGGCAGACATTTGGCATGCGACGGCTTTCCCC
>CAZKHU010000105.1:0-9724 GCA_964552725.1 uncultured Syntrophus sp. | reverse complement strand
CAGGAAATACAAAAAATGCCCTATATATTTCATGATCCAGTCCGATTCGACAAGAAGATCGATCCAAGAAAGATGACCTTCGGGTCAAAAATCGAAGCCAACGGAAACGATAAAGAGCAGTATTTACATTTGAAGCGCGTGATTGCCCCCAACATGATGGAACTCAACAACGACATGATTGTCAGGTTGATCGGCATCGGCACAAAGGCAGGCAAGGAACCGGAAGCCATGAAGTGGCTTTGGGACAAATTAAAGGGGGAGAGTGTTTACCTGAAATTCGACCAAGCAAAATACGATGAAAGCAGCCGGCTGCTTTCATATCTATATCTGAAAAATAACACCTTTATCAATCTTCATTTTCTTCGTACAAATTTGGTCCAATTAGACGAGACATTCCCATTCAGATATCATGAAAAGTTCAAAGCAATCCTGAAAGAGGAAATCCTACCATGAAGAAACTCAAGATGAGAAATCAGGAATTCACACAATTGCTTGACGCCGACGTGGTTTCGTTTCCTAAATACGCCACCCAGCTTATCAATCTGGCAAATCAGAACGCTCAGGGAACAAGGCCGGAAGTTGTCGGTCAGATGAGTGAATTGATCCAGGAATTCCGGGGCAGGAAGCTGGAAGAATGGGAAAAGTGGTATTTGAGCAGCCATCCCGAAGCGATTGAAAAAGCGAAAACCAAAATTATGCAGATGATCGAAAACTTCAAACAGATCATTACAAAGATAGATGAAGAAATGATCAGAGTATGGGTCAAAGACCTGGTCATTGTGAAAACGTTTGTCGGCCTCAAATTTCAGGAGGCGATTCTGAAACGTGTCGCAGCACATACAGGGAAATCTTACAGGGTATCCGTACCTGAAGAAGAAGCCAAGGGAATCGACGGCTATATTGGTAACAATCCCGTCAGCATCAAACCGCAGACATATGAATCGAAGCAGATGTTACCGGAAAGCATCGGGGTGAAAATAATCTACTATGACAAGGTAAAGGATGGAATAAACATCTTTTTTGACGAATTCTGATCTAATCGAACCAATCAATCCAGCCGACTCGTTACACTCGCGGCTGATTTTCACGTTAGACGGTTTCAAAGCGTAATTCTCAAAAGTTCATTAATTGCTGTATGCTTGTAGGTGTAAGAGATAAAAGTACGCATAAACCGGATGAACCGAAATGAAATTATTCAGTGGCTGTCCCCGGTTTCAGGAAGACGTCGGTCGTGAGGCGGGCGCCGCGGGTGGCGACGCCTCCCCGCTTCAGGAGGAAGGGCTGGTCCGTTTGCAGGCGGGAGGTTTCCGGAATGAAGATAAGCTGCTCCGTCAGCAGCTCCGCGTCTCCGGATGAGACCCGCACCTGGCCCGTGAAGCGTATCTTCTTTTCCCGGAGGAGAATGGCCGCTTTGACTGCGAAAATGCTTGCGAGTACGGCATCGTCGTCGCGGAGCCTTATTGTGACCGGCGTGATTTCTATTTCCGCGATATTGCGCACGGGCAGGAGGGAGGAGAAGGTTTCTTCGGCAACCAGGCGGGTGAAATCAGGAGTTCTCCCATACTGCGGGGATAGCTTGCCGGGAGGCGAACCGGTGGCTTGCGGAGCGGCGTAAATCTCGATGAGCGCGTTTTGAATCGTCGCCTTCCGGGTAAGGCCGGTGCTGAAGAAGCCGAGCTTGCCCCTCCCGATTGCGAATCTGTCGGCCGTGATTGAAACAACCCGCCGACCCTGGTGCAGTTCGTAAAAACGCAAACCATCTATTTGCGTTCGGTAGGCAGGCTGTAAGTCAGTTTTCCTCTGCACATTCGGCGCTTCGCGCTGCCAATAAAAAAAAGCCCCCCCTCCGGCCAGGATAATCGCGGCAATCGCCGCAAAGAGGATATTTTTCTTTGTCGAGAATATGGCTGAAATGCTCATGGGAGGTATCTCATGCGCTGTTTGCGGGGCCGCAGGGCGTTGTCAAAGCTCCCGCCGGCGGCGTAAAATCCGCGTTCTGATAACGGCACCCTATCCTGTCGGCCTTACGGAAGTCAATCGATAAAAATTCCCTTTTCTTGCAGCCGGCTTTCGGCAGGAGCTATAGTTATTAGTCTCTTGACACGCTGTTGCAGGCTGTGTTAGCTCATTGCCGCAGTCGGAATTTACAGGCGCCTTGCCGGCTTTGTGTCGAGATGGAATAATGACCCAATGGAAGACGATGCATGAATGACGAGAATAACAACCAGGGGCGAAGGTCATTTCTTGCCGAGATGGAGCCGTATTTCGAGCGCAACGAGCCCCAGACCGTGTTGAATCTGGCGCAGGAAAGGCTGAAAAGGATTCCGGATGATCTGGATTCCCGAATCGCCATCTGCCGCGTCTGGCTGCAACAGGGCCGGATAGACGAAGTGCGCGATATGCTCGGCGAAATGGAGGATATTCTGTCCGGCCTCTCTCATCTCTATGCCTGCATGGGGGATCTCTATATAAAGAAAGGTCTGGAGACCGAAGCGGAGATGTTTTATCGGAAATTCAATGCCCTGAATCCGCTGTCGCCTCAGGCGCCCGATCTGGAAGCCAGACTCAGGACGATGGGAGGGCTTGCCGAAGCCAATCAAGATGAGCTGGTGAAAGAGGATAGTGAAGATACTGATATGTCGCCCGATTTTGGTACGGTAACCTTGGCCGAACTTTACATCCGCCAGGGCCATTTCCGGATGGCTGAAGAGATGCTGGAGAAGATAACCGGTCGCGATCCCGGGAACGAGCGGGCCGAGGGACTGCTGAAGGATGTCCGTGCCCGCCTTGGCGCCGAAGAACGCGGGAGAAAAAATGCGGGAGTGATGGTCGAGCTTGCGCGCTGGCTGGATAATATAGGGAATTTACGCCGCCATGCAGCCTGATCCGGGTGTTTACAAAAAGAGAGCAGACCGCCTCCGCAGGCTTGCGGAGGCTGATTGCCTGATTATTTTGGACGAGAGCAATATCCGCTATCTGACCGGGTTTACCGGCAGCGACGGGGCGTTTCTGGTCGGGGCCGACTGGATGACCCTCCTGGTGGACGGGCGTTATGTAACGCAGGCCGGGATTGAGACCGGAAATCTGGAAATAATCGAGTTCAAAAACCGGACAGAGGCAATATCTTCGATTTTTCAGCAGAGGGGCGCCCGTTTCATCGGGTTTGAACCGGCCGTTGTTTCTTATGGAGAATATTTGCGATTGCGCGACTCTCTGCCGCAGGCAACGCTCCACCCCCTTTCCGGCCGTCTCGATTTTCTGAGAGCCGTCAAGGACGTTGAAGAAGTAGGCGAGATCAAGAAGGCAATCCGGGTAGCAGAAAAAGCATTGACAGATGTAATGAGTTTGATTAAACCGGGCATCATGGAAACGGAGCTCGCCGTTGAGCTTGAATACCGGATGCGCTGCGGCGGCGCCGAAAGGATGTCTTTCGAAACGATTGTTGCGACGGGGCCGGATGCCGCTTTGCCCCATGCAACCCCGTCAAGGCGCAGGGTGGCTGCCGGAGATTTCGTTCTGATCGATTATGGCGCGGTTGTTAACGGGTACCATTCGGATGAGACGCGGACGTTTTGCGTCGGCCGTTCTTCGGAGAGGCAGCAGGAGGCGTACCGGTTTGTGCTTGAGGCTCACGACCGGGCGCTGGGGGCGATCCGGGCGGGCGTTTCCTGCGGGGAGATAGACAGCATAGCCCGATCTTTTCTCGCCGGGAAAGGAATGGCCCGGTATTTTTTCCATGGCACCGGTCATGGCGTCGGTCTGGAGATTCACGAGGCGCCCAGACTGTCGGCGGGCAAGGCGGACGTATTGGAGGCCGGGATGGTGGTTACGGTCGAGCCGGGGGTTTATTTCCGGGGGGAATGGGGCATCAGGATCGAGGATATGGCGCTGGTAGAGAATGATGGCTGCGAGATTCTGACTGTCCCCGGAGCTGATCTCGTGGAGCTTTAGCCTCTTTGCCTGTTCCCTGATTCCTTTGGGGAGAAGGCCTCAGGGAGGTATCTTAAAAAACAGGATGACGAATTATGAAAATATTTCCGGATGATCTGCTGTACAGTCGAGAGCATTTCTGGGTAAGGGTGGACGGTGATCTTGCAACCATCGGCCTGACTGATCATGGCCAGGACAAGCTGGGGGAAATTGTTTCGCTGGATCTTCCCGAAACGGATTCGTATGTCGAATGGAACGAGCCGTTTGGCAGCATTGAATCGTCCGGCGTCACCATTGACCTGATAGCGCCGGTGAGCGGCGTTGTCATGAATGTCAATGACGATATAACGGACGATGCAGGCGTCATCAACAGCGATCCCTATGACACGGGCTGGCTGATCGTTGTGGAGATGGAGGATCAGTCGGAGCTGGACGATCTCCTTGATGCTCCGGCCTATCAGGATTTTGTGCTTCAGGAGGGAGATATTGACTGACCGGCGCTATAGCACTGAAAAGCCGCAGAACTGGGAAAACGGGGTGCGATGGATTTAAATTCCTTAATAAGGGAAGAGGTGCTTGCCCATCAGGCATATCCGGTGGAAAATGCCCTGTATCCGGTCAAGCTCGATGCGAATGAAAACCCGCTGACGATTTCCGAAGCGCTGCGAGGAGAGTTTGCCGCGAGGCTTGGGGAGATTTTTCTCAACCGCTACCCGGAAGCGGGGGCTCCCCGTTTGACCGGCCGTTTTGCCGGGAGTTTCGGCGTCTCAGATGCTCAGGTCATTATCGGCAACGGTTCGGACGAACTGATCCAGATTCTCTGTAGTGCGGTTGCCCGTCCGGGGGCCGAAGTCATGATCCCGACGCCGACGTTTGCGATGTACCGCATTTCACCGGCTAATGCCGGGTGCCGGGTCGTGGAGGTCCCTCTCGACGGGGAATTTGATCTCGATGTGGCCGCGATGAGCGCGCGGATCAAGGAGCGCCCGCCCGCCCTCATCTTTCTGGCCTCGCCTAACAATCCCACCGGAAACTGCTTCAGCCGCGACCGCATTACAGCGATCATCGAAAGCTCCCCGGGCATTGTGGTCGTTGACGAGGCTTACCACAACTTTTACGGGCAGACTTTTTTGCCGCTGCTTTCCCAATACGATAATCTCGTTATTCTCCGCACCCTGTCGAAGATAGGCTTTGCCGCGGCCCGTGTCGGCTTTCTTGTCGGCAGTGCCGAGCTTGTCCGCCAACTCAACAAGGTGCGGCTTCCCTATAATCTCAGCGCGCTTTCCCAGGCGGCCGCCGGCTTCTATCTCGATCATGAAGAGACATTCCTGAAGCAGGCGCAGGATATCCGGGTTTGGCGAGAGGGGCTTTATTCCGAGCTGCTGGCAATCGAAGGGATACAGCCGCGCCGCTCCGATGCGAATTTCATTTTTTTTAGTTGTGATTTTGATTCCGATCATATATATAAAAAACTCTTATCGGGGGGAGTCCTTGTCAAGAACTTCAATGTGCCCGGGAAGATTAAGAATTTCATGCGCGTTACCGTCGGTACGCCTGAAGAGAACGGCATTTTTGTAAAAAAGCTGAAAGAAATTCTACAACAGTTAGGGGCGTGATCCACAGATAGGTGAAAAAATGGCGGTTTACGGCACAGCCTGAAGAGGCGTGGCGCCGTGCTGCCTTTTTTTATGCCGTTTTTCCGCGGACGCCCATAGTTATTTTTTAAACGTGAGCGGCGCGATCAGGTTGCAGGCGCGAGTGGCTGTTCTGCGAATAGTCTGGCGTCTGTCGAGAATGTTGATTAAACGAAAAGGAGAAAAGACTTTGGAAGTAAAAGTATTTGACAACGATGTAGAAAAGGCACTGAAAATATTGAAGAACAAGCTTTCCAAAAGCGGCCTCTTCAAGGAGTTGAAACTGCGCCGCGCTTACGAAAAGCCTTCGGTGAAACGCAAGAGAAAGGCAATCGAGGCGCGTCGGCGCCTTGCCAAGGTGCAGCGACGCAAGGTTTATTGATAAATGCCCGGCAGCAAAAGCTGTTGCGCGTCCATTCCAGGTGTCCGGCTGCCTGCAGCGGTATTCCGGCGTCTCCCGGGTTGCGGCGGGATGTCATTATACAGAAAAGAAGAGCGGTCCAATGAGTGAAAAACAATATGTAGTCGATGCCCTTTCCATCGATGAATCGTGGCGCATCTTCCGGATAATGGCGGAGTTTGTGGATGCCATCGAAACTCTCTCCGGGGCTAAACGCGCCGTCAGTATTTTTGGTTCGGCAAGGACGAAGCCCGGAGACGTCTTTTACGAGAAGACCGAGAAGCTTGCGCGCCTGCTTGCGGAAAGCGGTTTCGGGGTCATAACCGGCGGCGGGCCCGGCGTTATGGAGGCCGGAAACAAGGGGGCGGCGGAGGCAGGCGGTCAGTCGGTGGGGATGAACATCCGGCTTCCGTTTGAGCAGAAACCCAATATCTACGCCAATATAAGCATCGATTACAAGTATTTCTTCATCCGGAAGGTCATGTTCGTCAAGTACGCCGTGGCCTATGTGATCATGCCCGGCGGCTTCGGAACTATGGATGAACTCTTCGAGGCGCTGACCCTTATTCAGACGAAGCGGATAAAAAGTTTTCCCGTTATCCTCATGGGCAGCGAGTACTGGAAAGGGCTTGTGGACTGGCTGCGCGACACGATGCTTCGCGAGGGCAAAATTTCCTCCCATGATCTCGACCTGATTCAGATTATGGACGACCCGGAAGAGGTGGCGCATTATATCCAGAAGTACGTAATCGTATAGCAACCCCGACAGGCGTTTGCGGATGAACGCCTCCTGACCAGTAAGGCGCTGCTGTTCTCATGACTGCTCACAAGGAAGATGTCGTTGAGGGTTCTTCCCTCAAGGAGGTTATTGCCGGCCTCACCGGAGGCAAGGCGGCGCCCTCGTGTTTTCTGCTTTACGGAGAGGAGGAATTCCAGGTTCAGGATGCGCTGGACCGGATTGTCGATGCGCTGATTCCTGATGCCGGGGGGCGTGATTTTAATCTCTTCACAACGGACGGCGAGCACGAGGATGTGGGCGCCCTTTGCGAATCGCTGATCACCCCGCCGCTGCTGCCGGGGCGAAAAGTCGTGATCGTTAAAAATACCCGCCTTTTTGAGTCCAAAAATAATCTTCCTCAGCTTATTTCCCGGATACGGGAGCGCGTTGAATCCGACCCCGGGCGGGCGTCTGCCGATTTCATGCAGTTTCTGGCGCTTGCCGGCCTGCAACTGGATGACCTTCGGGACGGGGGCTGGCGGAAAATAGATGACGAAGGGTGGCAGAAACTGGTTCCCGGCGACGACGGGGGGCAAAGGGAGGCGTGGCTTCCGAGGATCGTGGAAATTGCGGTTGACAGAAAAGCCGCGCCCGTTGTCAAAAAGCCGGATGAAGCAGAGCGACTGGAGAGGATTTTATCCGGGGGCATGCCGGCGGACAATCATCTCATCCTGACTTCGCAGAGCGCTGATCGCAGGAAAAAGCTTTTTAAAACCATTGCCAATGTCGGGCGGATTCTCGTTTTCGAGAAAATAAAAAAGGAACCGAAGCAGAAACAGACTGTTATGGAGCTGTCGGCCACGCTTCTCGCCAGGAGCGGGAAACGGATTTCGGCGGGCGGCTGGGAGGCTTTGGGGAAGAAAACCGGCTTCAATCTGCGGGAATCTCTGGGGGCGATCGAGAAGCTGATTGTTTACGCCGGCGAAAATGCCGTCATCGAGGCTGCCGATGTGGAGGCCGTTGTCGGCAGGACAAAGGAGGATGTGATCTTCGCACTGACGGGGGCACTGTCGGCAAGAAAATTGACGGGCGCCCTCGCGTCGCTCCGGGAGCTTCTTGAGCAGGGCGAGGCGCCGCTGATGATCTTTTCGATGATGGTCAGGGAAATGCGGCTGCTGCTGCAGGCAAGGCTCTTGATCGATTCGGGACGGATTAAGTCTTTCAAGGCCAATATGGAGGAATACGGACGTTTCCAGAGGTTTATCTATCCATCGCTGAAGCAGCCGGGGGAGGATGATCAGCTCGATATCGTCTCGCAGCACCCGTTTGTTGTTTTTCAGGCGCTGAAGAACGCGGCGCGTTTCACCCGCCGGGAACTGATCGCTTATCTGGGGCTGCTCGCCCGGACCGATCTGGAGCTGAAATCAACTAACCTTCCGCAGCCGCTGCTCTTGGAACGGTTTCTTGTTTCCGCCTGCAGCGCCGGAATCAAAGTTTCCTGAGGGCGGCGAGGGCAAGCCGTTTCTGCCGGGAGAGTCTGCGCGCCGGGCCCTTCTTTTTCGTCTTGCCGTCATCATCGTCTTCGTCTATTTCGCGTTTGGAGAGTTGATCCGGAAACGGGAGGGCAGATTTAGCATTCTCCGGCGCTGGAGCTGTACCATCCAGCAGGGCCTCGAATGTCGCGGAGGAGATCACGCTTTTGCCCCGATGGGCGGCGTAGATGGCGATTTCCCGATCCGAGGTGACGACGGTGAGCTCCTCACTCCCTTTCGCGGCAAGCCGTTTTATCACCTCGTCGGCCTTTTCCCCGATCCGGGAATAGATGATTTCCACCCCTTCGGAGTGGTCGCGCTCCTCGTTCGGCGAGCCGCCGATCCAGCCGTCAAAGACCACGGTAACCGAGTGGCCGCGATTTTTCCGGTACGCAGCAAGGCTGCGGATGAGCGCCTTGCGTCCCTCCTCGAGGCTTATCCGTTCATACTGGCGGAAGCTGGACAGCCGGATTAGATTATAGCCGTCAACGATTATGCGCATGGTGTTTCCGGAATCATTAATTTGTTGTATGACAGCGCAGGCTATGCTATACGCCCCAGCAGTGCCATCCTGATTACAGCAAACGGAAGTCTTTCATATCACTATGCCTGAATTGATTCAATCCGAAATAAAAATAGGGAGGTAGAAAGCAGATGGAGATCAAAAATATTTGTGTTTTGGGCGCCGGGCTGATGGGAAACGGGATCACCCAGGTATGCGCGGAGGCGGGTTTTCAGGTCAGGATGAGGGATATCGAGCAGCGCTTTATAGACAACGGCATGAATAATATCCGCAAGAATCTTGCCCGTGATGTCCAGAAGGGGAAGAAGACCCAGGCGCAGGCCGATGAGATTCTTGGGCGAATAAAGCCGGTTCTGGATCTGAAGGAGGCCGCCGCCGATGCGGATGTCGTCGTCGAGGTCGTCGTTGAGGTCATGAACATCAAAAAGCAGGTCTATGCGGAGCTGGAGGAGATAGTTTCCGATAAATGCCTTTTCTTCACCAATACTTCAGGACTCAGTATAACCGAGATGGCGGCGATTACCAAAAGGCCGGATCGTTTCATCGGGACCCATTTTTTTAACCCGGTCCCGGTGATGCGCCTGCTGGAGATCATCCGCGGCTATGAGACGTCCGAGGCAACCCTCGCTGTCGCAAAGGCCTGGGGGAAAAAGCTCGGCAAGGAATGCATAGTCGTCAAGGAGGCCCCGGCTTTTGTTGTCAACCGGATATTGTGTCTGATGATCAACGAGGCCTTTTTTGTCCTCGGCGAGGGATTGGCCAGTCCGGAAGATATCGACAAGGGCATGGTTCTCGGCTGCAATCAGCCGATCGGGCCGCTGGCTCTGGCGGATCTGGTCGGCAACGATACGCTTCTCCATGTTATGGAAGGACTGCATAAGGAATTGGGCGACAAATACATTCCCGCGCCGCTGCTTGTCCAACTGGTTCGCGCCGGCCGTCTCGGGAGAAAATCGGGCAAAGGCGTTTACGATTACACCTCGAAGT
>CAZKHU010000104.1:0-9792 GCA_964552725.1 uncultured Syntrophus sp. | reverse complement strand
GATTCTCCTTGAGCCCTGTCTTGCGCAATGTCCTTCCCGATTCTGACAAGCCGGCACTCTTCCATTTCCACTTTCATGTCATCGTCGTCATACCGGTCTTTCTGATCCACAACAACCGTTACCGGGCGATCCGACGATTCCAAAAGGCGGTTCAGCACGGCGGTCTCAAACAGGGTGTCACCGTTCAGAAGGATAAAATCCCCGTTCATTTCATGGCGCGCCGCCCAGCAGCTCACCAGATTGTCTGTGACGGCATAGGCAGGATTGAAAAGGGTCTGAATCCGCCCGGGTCCATAAGACCGCTGCAGAACCTCATCGACCTTTTCCGAATGATACCCCGTTACGACCGTGATTGGATCAACCCCGCATCGGTGCAGTGCATCTATCTGCCATTCAATCAATTTCTTACCGCGAATCGGCAAGAGACATTTCGGGATCTCAGCCGTGAGCGGCAACAATCTCTTTCCCTGTCCGGCACTTAAAATGATTGCTTTCATAAGCCTCGCATCTTTGTCTCGCCGGGGGAAGAGGAAAAACACCCCGCCTTCAGGTTGAGAAAATCGGCGATGGCCCTGGCTCCTCTTTCGGCCGCCGTGGTTTCAGGATCACTGTGAAAGGCGTAAGCAAAGGCCTCGCGCTGCCTTTTTATGTACACGGGGTGGGTCGTGAAGGCCTGCTTCAGCGCGTCAATGAGCCCAGACTCTACGTTTTCGACCACCTGCCCCAGTCTCCAATGCTGATAGGAAGGGTTGCCCTGCCAGGCGACATGGTGGCCGTTAAGAAAAATACAGGGTCGAGGTTCCAGCAAAAATTCATAGACCTGGCTGCTCACGTCACCGAGATAGATATCGGCTGCCAGCATGTAGGTCATATCGACTGAAGCGCTGCTGCCCGTGTCAACGTGGATGTTCGGCGCCAGGCGGTATTTCCCGGGCAGGAATGCGCCATGGCGTATGCGTCTCTTGAAAAGCACCACGTGGGGCGCAAAAATCAGGTTGAACTCCCTGTGATGAAGAAACCATTCAAGAATCTGCAGACCCATGGGGCCCCAGGAGGATTGCGACCGGTCGAAATGGGGATTGTACACCACGACGGGGTTGTCATTGTTAAAAAGTCGTGGAATCTCCCTGTTCAGGCCGCGGATGACCTCGAATTTTGGATAGCCTGACGCGCAGAAGCGACCCTCCTGCAACAATCCCAGCGCATGGAGCCGGTCCACATACTTTTGACCCGGCAAAAGCATGAACTGAAAGCCCGTCAAGCGCTCATCGAACACTCCGTCCCGGTCCCCCGCACCGTGACGGGTGCGGATCATGACCAGATTCGTTAATCCGTGTACTGTACGCAGGTCCAGACAGTTTCGCTCAGGCGACACGAGGGCATCCAATCCCCTGAAAAAAGGGAGATTGTTGCGCAGAACGGCCCGCTTGCGCCCAAACGCCCACAGGGATACGACCGGGTCGATCATGCTGTAATACCAGGGAATCCTCAACGTCCGGAACTGGCAGCGATGTCCGGGATATAGCTTTCCTGTCGTCTCGACAAGATCCATCTCCTGCCGGGAGGAACAGGCAACAATCACGTCGATCTCCGGATAGTGCCTGGAGAGTTCAAAGGCATACGGCGCTGCATGCGGCACCTGGTGCGGGAAATAATGATTAAAAAGAAATCCAACTCTCATCACAACACCAAAAAACACTTTATTTTTCAAGCCGACGTGACCACCTGTTTCCCCTGCCCAGGGCGGTTTTCCACGAGTTGAACCTTCCCGTTGTTCAGTCGAAAAACCCTTTCCGCCGCATCGAACAAGGCCTGTTGATGTGTAATCGCCAGGATCGTAAGTTTTCCTTTCAACTCACCCAACGTTCTGCAGATATCCGCCTCACTGACAGGATCCAGTGCGCTGGTCGCCTCATCCAGGATCAGAAGCTGAGGTTTGTGCACCAATGCCCGTGCAATGGTAATCCGCTGCCGCTGACCGCCTGACAGACGCATCCCTCTTTCGCCCACAACACTATGGATCCCTTCGGGCATTTCCGTGACAAAGTCCCAGGCCCCCGCATCACGGAGGGCGCGCTCCACATCCTGTTCCGTGAGTTCAGGAGCGCCCAGGGTTACATTGACAAGCACCGTGTCATGCATAAGCAGGGGTTCCTGGGGGACATACCCGATCATCCTGCGCCAGGCCCGCAAGTCTATCTGAGACAAGGGGAGATCATCGATCCATACCGTTCCTTCGTGCGGGGTCAATAGACCGGCGATCAAGTCCACAATCGTCGTCTTTCCTACACCGGAGGCCCCCGTGATCGCTGAAAAAGATCCCTTTGGGAACCATAACGAGGCGTCTTTCAGGACGAAACGCTTTTCATAGGAAAACCGGATCCCTTCGAGGCGAATTGAATGGTCGAACGAGGGCGGAATCGTTCCCATAGTGGATTCCTGCGCCTCCTGCGCCTCTTCAATCTTGGAACACAGGGACCAGTAGGCGCTTTCAGCAATCACGAGGTTCTGATATTCTTTCTGAGCCTTTTGAAGGGTCTTGAGAACCTTGGTCAGCATATAGGCCATCAGCAAAACCCTGGCGAGCGGCAGGCGCCAGCGCACGAGCGCCACGTAAATCCCAAAGGCAAAAAAGACCGTAACCAGGGGCTCCTGCAATGCCTGCAGCGCTTCCCTGCTGAATACCTGGTTCTGCAAGACCTTGTTGAGGCTTCTCGTTTTGGTCTGCAACATGGCATACGCCATGTTTTCCCGGGCCATCGCCTTGAGTGGCTTGATGGATTGAAGCGTATCCGTTAAGAGCGAAAGCAGGTATTTGAGCAGACTGGTCTGGCGTTCACCTGCCTTTTTTGCTTTGGTGATAAGGCGTCTGAGAACAGACAATATGATTATACCGGCGATCAGGGTGATGAGGGTGGCCTTCCAGTCCAGCATCAGGGCCACAACCCCATAGACGATCGCATGCATCACATAGGTCACGACCAGGATTCCCTGCAGATAGGCTTCGGCCGAACGGCTGGCCTCCGTAGCCACTGCATTGGCGAGTCGACCAATGGGCTGGCGCACATAATACTCCCAGCGAGTCGCAAACAGGGCACGAATGAGGGCCAGGCGCAGATCAGTCGTCAGCCGGGCAACCATGTACCCGACCCGTTTGTTGGCGAGGAGCACCAGGGCCGCCTTCAACATGACGCTGAAGGCAAAGACAAACAGCAGGAGATTGATTGTGGGGGTAACCCCCAGGGATTCCAGAAATCCGGTGAGGGCCTTTTCAAGTGCGGATTTGGAATGGGGTGTCGCTCCGCCCGAAGCGCCGGGAAGGTCCATGGCGATGCCCAGCAAGGGAAGCAGCATCGACAGACCGAAGCCTTCGGCAATCCCGGCAAAAAGCATGGCCAAGAGCGTGATCACGCTCTGGATGGGATAGCGACGGATAAAGGTGATGATTAAATGCATCTACCAACCGTTCGGATGTTTTGCCTTGAGGGAAGCAAACGCATCACCGATTTTTTCAACCTGCTCCCTTGTGTGCGAGGAACTCAGGCTGCAGCGAAGCAATGCCCCCCCATCTGGCGTGGCAGGTGGCAACACCATATTCACATAGATGCCGAGATCCAAAAGTCCCTTCCAGATTTCAGCGGTTTTTCCCGGATCTCCGCAGCGGATGGCAATGATCGGGCTTGGGGTTGGTCCAAGGCTCAACCCCAAGTCTTTCAGCCTTTGATACAGAAGATTGGCATGATTCCAAAGCCGGTGCTTCAGCTCAGGCTGTGAGCGCAGGATCTTCAAGGCCATGCGGGTGGAGGCGATGATCGAAGGAGAGGATGACGCTGTAAAGAGGTAGGCACGGCTTGCATAGCGAACGAGATCAAATTCCGGGTGATTGCTGGTGCAAAAGCCGCCGGTTGACCCAAGGCTCTTGCTGAATGTACCCACGATGAAATCAACGCTGTCTTCAACACCCGCCTCTTCGGCCAATCCACGACCAGTTTTCCCAAGAACGCCCAGGGAATGCGCCTCGTCGATGAGAAGATACGCCCCATAACGGCGCTTCAAAGCGGCGATATCGGCCAAAGGCGCCCGGTCCCCCATCATGCTGTAAAGGCCTTCTACAACGATCAGCACATTGGTTTGCCGCTTTTCAAGCCTGTGGAGACGTTTTTCCAAATCCTGGACGTCATTGTGCCGGAAACGAATCACATCCGCCTCCCCCATCCGGCACCCATCATAGATGCTGGCATGACAATCAGCGTCGAGGAGAATGACGTCTCCACGGCCTACAAGGGTGGACACCATGGCCATGCAAGCAATATAGCCAGTCGAAAAAATAATGGTGTGCCTGCGGCCAAAAAACTCGGACAGTTCCTGTTCCAGGGCCACGTGCCCTGAATAGGTCCCATTGGCCACCCGCGATCCGGTCGTGCCGGTTCCATTTTCCCGGATTGCCACGCATGCTGCGCGGATACACTCGGGATTGAACGTCAGGCCTAAATAGTTGTTCCCTCCGGCAAGCAGCACGCTACGTCCGTTAATGATGACATCCGTGGGGGAAACGACCTTTTCAATGACCACATTGAAAAACTCGCTGCTGTTTTTCTCCAGTGCCTGGCGGGTTTCCGCCAATTTTTGAAATTTATCAAAAATGCCCATCAATCAGCCTCGACCAACTTTTGGATTTGCAGGATCACATCCCTGACCGTTCGAATTTGTATATTTATGGGGACTGAAATATCAAATCGGTCCTCTATCTCTACCAGGACTTCCATGATCTTTAAGGAATCGAGGGACAAATCAGCCACCAGATCCGTGTCTGCCGTGATCTTCGACCCAACGTTTGCCAATGGACCCAGTATGTCGACAATTTGTTCAAACAACTCTTTATCGGAGAGCATGGGTTCACCCTGACCTTCCATTATTTCCAGTGACTTCCCTTGCAGCCTGTGGGTTAGTGTTGCCGCAACGTTTGCCTCAGGCCTTCATCCAGTGTGACTTGCGGAATCCAACCCGTGTCCCTGGTCAATGCTGTATTATCCCCCACCCAGTTGGGATGGGTCAATTCTCTGACCTTCCCGGGAGTCAGCATTGGCGCGCGGCCGCACATCCGTGCCGCCGCTAGATTGAGCGTTGCCCCCAGCATTACAAGGGGTGCAGGAATCTTTATCTGGTAGACTCTCCTTCCGTTCAAGCTGGCAACGGTATCAATAACGTCTCCCCACGAATAGCCTCCCGCATGCCCATCATGCACTTCATAGACGCGGTCCAACCCCATGCCGCTCTTGAGATAAAAGACAATCGCTTCCGCCAGATCCTCCACGTACAGCAGTGAGAAACGGTTTGCGGCGGGTCCGATAACCGGCGCTATGCCTCTGCGCATCCATCGAAAAAGCGGGAGCAATTCGCGATCTCCAGGGCCATAAACAGCAGAGGGCCTGAAAATGACCCAGGGCATTTGGCCCGCGTTCAAGGCTAGCGTCTCTTCCCCCCTTCGTTTGCTTGAAGCATAAGAGGAAAGGTGCGTCTCCCGTGCAGCCAGAGAGGACATCAAGAAAAAACGCGGCTTGGGATGCTGCGCTTGTGCGGCCAGTACCAATCGTGTCACACCATCTACGTTAGTACGTTCAAAATCAACCAGGCCGGCGCCACGCACGGCCCCCGCACAGTGCACAACCGCATCAACCCCGGCAACCAGGCGCCGAAGGCTTTCCATGTCTTCAAGATCACCGGTAACCCACTCTGCGGCTGCTTGAACGGGCCGCTTGTGCATGGAAGAGGGCCGAACCAATGCCCGAACATGCCAACCCATGGAGGCCAGCTTTTTCAACAGCACGCCACCCACGAATCCCGTGGCTCCAGTGATTGCAATGAATCGGCGCATAAAATGATTCCGTATCCTCTTGCTGGATATCCATCTGTTCCTGATTTCTGATATATTCCCGTATAGTTCTTTTCGTCTATACTTCGGAATCCAAACGATGTGGTACTTACAATCCCAAACCGAGTGTGCTAACCTATGAAAACGTTCCATCCGAAATCTCCTTCATTGAGTAGTTGGCACTCTCATTGTAGGAGATTTCTTTTTTCCCGGCGCTAATCACTGGCGGAGCCATTGTTTATACCACTGGCATGCCAGTGGATTATTCGTTGATGAGCCGGGGCGATTGTTGTAATCTTCCGACAATCGGATCATGTTCACATGTATCTGTCGGTACCACCGAAGTTATCTCCGCCCCATGTGATGAAAATCCTGAAGGGGAAAAGTGCGGAGCGGTTGCGGAACGAATTTCCTGAGTTAGGGAAAAAGTATTGGGGACTGCACATATGGGCGCGCGGATATTTTGTGAGCACGGTCGGCATTGATAGCGCCATCATTCAGCAATATGTGAAAGAGCAGGTGCAGGAACAGATCATCGAGCAGCAACTCAACTTGTGGAGGGACGACAGCGAATGACATTGTCAGGCGTTGTCGTCTTTTTATAAAGCCCCCGACAAGGTCGGTGGTAGTTTACTTAGCAGTATTTTCGGTAGAATGCTACACCTATTTTCGAGGTGCGATATTTGAAGCGGGTGGAGTGACGGGAGCTGAAAAAGACGCCAGGGGAAGCCATTCGATGGGAATGGTACTTAGTCACGAGCCGCGCCGACGCCGTCCGCCTCTTTTTGGTTTGCGGATTGATCCTGCATCGTCCGCCTGATATACTCTTTTCGTGCGCCACTGCGAGATGGTTTTCCGGACGTGGTCTGGGGCAGGCTGTCCAGTGGCACCAATACAACCTTGCAGAGAATGCCCAATTCATCGTAGATCAATCGATGGATGCGTTCCTCAAGCTCGGCGCTCTTCTGCTCGTCCGACACACCACACTGGACCATCACAATGGCCTGCTCCCCGCCATCGGGACCCGGAACCGAGAACGCCAAGGCATCTCTTGTCCTTACTTCGGGCTGTAATTCAGCCAGGCACTCAATGTCCTGAGGCCAGATGTTGCGGCCATGGATGATGAGCATGTCCTTTTCGCGCCCGGTGATGACAACGCTCGAGCCGATTTGATAAGCCAGATCCCCTGTATTCAACCAACCGTCCTCAGAAAGGACTTCCCGTGTGCCCTTGGGGTTCCCCCAATAGCCGGACATTACACTGGGACCCCGGAGATACAGGGAGCCGCATTGTCGCTCCGGGAGTACCTTCCCCGCTAAGTTCCGAATCTCCACCTCATATCCGGAAAGCGGTACGCCACAGTTGACGAAGGTGTTGTATCGTCCATTCCCGTTGCCTGTCCGGGGATCCACAGGCGCGGCGATCTGGTGTTCGGAAAGCAGATCGGCATCCACATGATCCGTCTGCAGGGACTCACCTTGCAGTCCGAAACACACCGCAAGGGAACATTCCGCCATTCCATAGCAGGGCAGGAAGGCACGACGATCGAAACCGCTTGGTCCAAGCCTCTCGGCAAAATGACTGAGGAATTCAGGACGAATCATCTCCGCGCCCACGCCGGCAACCCGCCATGAGCGCAGGTCATACTTGTGCACGTCATCATCGCGAAGGCGCCGTGCGACCAGCTCATAACCAAAGGGCGGGCTGAAGCTTATGGTTGCCCTGTTTTCGGACATGAGCTTTAACCACAGACGGGGACGCATTGCAAAGTCCCGGGTATTTAAGAAATCCACAGATATCTGACTTGCCATAGGGCACAGCAGCAGGCCAACCAATCCCATGTCATGAAAAAAAGGAAGCCAGGATACGGCACGATCTCCCTCACGAACCTTAACCCCTTCTCGAATGATGGCCAGGAGGTTGCTTAATACCGCCTTCTGGCTGATCATCACGCCCCGCGGGAAGCGGGTACTGCCGGATGTGTATTGCAGATAAGCCAGTTCCGTCGGCTCCACGGGGTTTAACGATGCGTCTGTTTCATCAAGAATATCATAGTCTTGCTGAGTCCCCAGAAAACGTACATTCGATCCGTCGGCCGCCTCGGTTAAAAAGGGCAGAAATGCATCAGGCGCCATGGCCAGCTCCGCCTGACAATCGGAGAGCAATCGCTTCAGCTGAGCCACGTACGCCTTCCGGCCGCCGAATTGGAGCTGAGCGGGCAGTGGGACAGGGGTTAACCCTGCATACTGGCATGCGAAAAAAAAACGCACGAAGTCCGGATTCATGTCCGCCACAAGGGCCACGCGCGAGCCACGGGCCACTCCCATATTGGACAGTTTTTTTGCGAGGGATCTCGCTTCGTCTCGCAGTGTCGCATAAGGAAGCGCCGCGGACAATTCGCCTGTACGGGAGTAAAAATTATATCCGGTTTGGCCTTGACTGGCGTAATCCAGGGCTTCGGTAAGCGTGGTGAAAAATATTTTCCGTCTAAAAACGGACTGGTTTAAGGTAGGCGTCGCCTTCATCAACATCCCTATTTCCCCCCGCTTATTTCAGCCTCTTGCGGGTACGTCCCTGAAAATACTTAGGACTAAAAAAATATCTTTTATAAAGTATATTGTAACTATTCAGCCCGTCTATTAACTTAGAAGTATCCTACCCTCCCCTAAAAAAGTCAAGGGATTTTTTTACTTTTTTCTTCGGCGTGGGGTCCCTGTGCATCCACTGACTCACTTGAAATACTGCGGGCGAGTTGAATTCGCTGCGCCTCTTGTTCAGGGCCTGCACGATTCTCCACCGTGCCAATGACGTGAGAGCCTCGGACATGAGTAATCTCTTATATAATTTGGGGATTTGGGGACACTCCAAAACACAAAAAACATCTCTCCTCCGATCATTGATTACGACAAAAACATGAAACTTCTGCAAGCAGTCGATTCAACGTTCTACTTTTTCCTGAAGCACGCTAATTTCAAAGAGATTGCTGAAGAACTCCCGAACCCGCTTGAGTAGACAAGAGAGCCCAACAAAATAAATCCAGCCGATCGCTACGCACCGACTGATTTCTATGTTCGATATTGAATAGACAAATCAGATAGAGTATAAAGACGAAATGAATAAGCACAAGATTTTTATAGCCGATTCTCGTTCCATGCGGGAAGTTCCTGATGAATCCGTTCATCTCGTTATTACGTCGCCGCCATACTGGCAACTCAAAGACTACGACAGTGTCCAGCAGATCGGTTTCCATGATACCTACGAAGATTATATCAACAACCTGAACCTCGTATGGAAAGAATGCCATCGCGTTCTGCAGGGCGGTTGCCGCCTGTGCATAAATATCGGTGATCAGTTCGCAAGATCCGTATATTATGGCCGCTATAAAGTCATCCCCATCAGAACCGAGATCATCAAGTTCTGCGAACCCATCGGTTTCGACTACATGGGAGCCATTATCTGGCAGAAGGTGACGACCTGTAACACGACTGGCGGCGCCACGATTATGGGGTCGTATCCTTATCCACGGATATGTTGGCAACAATCCCGTCAGCATCAAACCGCAGACGTATGAGGTGATTGCAAAACTCCCCATTCTGTCATTCCCGCAACGATTCTGAGCGGGAATCTGGTTCTAACGGCTTGAAAAACCATATTCCCGATAGAGGCATTCGGGAATGACAAATGGTTTTGCAATTACCTCGTATGAATCGAAGCAGATGTTACCGGAAAGCATCGGGGTGAAAATAATCTACTATGACAAGGTAAAGGATGGAATAAACATCTTTTTTGACGAATTCTGATCTAATCGAACCAACCAATCCAGCCGCCTCGTTACATTCGCGGCTGATTTTTTTCTTATTGCGAATATTCAGGCGGGCATGGAATATGGAAAAGAGAATCGAAATAATTAAAGCGGATAT
>CAZKHU010000103.1:0-9822 GCA_964552725.1 uncultured Syntrophus sp. | reverse complement strand
AGGAGCACTGGAGCAAGGTCCAGTCTTTCAAGAAACGGGGACGGTGGAGCGGAACATTTGAAGATCTCCGCGCCTGCCTGTTTGCTTACCAGCGGAGCATCCGCTGGGTGGAGAGCGGCGCTTACGACCGGGAAGGCCGGGCGGAATTCACGAAAATCCACCGCGCCCTGTGCAGAGCCTGGGAGAAAAGGCGGTTCCTTTTCAGCGACAAACAGGCTGATGGTTTTGCTAACGATCCCTCCGCCATACCGAAAACAGGCAATAGAGCGGCGCGTCGCAGTTGATTTCTTTCTTTTCAAACCTTCTTTCCGGGTACTTGCCAGACAGGATCTCCAAATTTTTATCAATTTCCGCCTCGTTTTCCGTCCATTGGAAGATGCACCCCCATGCCTCGGCGAATGGCCTTTCTTGAAAATAGTAAAATGACTTTTCGATGGAGAGCGCATCGAGGCGTTCGATATCGGCTGACAGCTCCTGCAGGGAGTTTTTCTTGCTCGATTTGAATTCACATAAGACGATCTCCTTCCCCGTCTTTTCCATGAGCACCATATCCATCCGCCCTCCGGGAATGAGGGGCACCTCCGAGAAACAGTGGTGCGTCTCTGAGTAGATCTCGGTGAATAGGGTCGAGATATTGGCCTCGGTCGGCGGGGTTGATTTTGTGGACGGCCAAAGAATGGCAAATTTCGTTCTCGTAATCTCCGCGAATTTATCGAACTGAATTTCAAACATATCATCCTCCATGCCGGCGCTCGGGACAGTTTGATATGTGGCGAATCATTCCCCTTCCCTCTGCCACGTCAACCAACCCTGCATGGCCTCCGTGAATTCCCGTTTCAACGCCTCCGGCGCCAGAATCTTTTTCTGGTTGCCGGACAGCCGGCTTTCGCCAGCTTGCGCAAAGTGCCCGGGCTTGTCGACATAGGGAAATCATCGCCGGCCATCAAGGTGATTGGCGTGGGAACCGCCGGGTGTCGGACCGTCGAAGGCTTATGCGGCAAATTTCCGGATGGAGCGAGGACGCCCGCTTCGCCCTGGAACTGTACGAAGACTTCTTGCGTCGGCAAATTACTTCAGGATTACTTCACGCCCTTCCGGAAGGTCAAAAGGTCGGGCCGCCCGAACGGGCAGCCTCTTGATAATCTTGGTGCCTGGGGCGGGAATCGAACCCGCACAACCTCAAGGATCGAGGGATTTTAAGTCCCTTGCGTCTACCAATTCCGCCACCCAGGCAATACCTTGAAGGCTGATGTCTATATTCTTTCTTGAAAATGGTGTCAAGAACTTCATTCCTGAAGCATTTTGATTGATTTTTCCGTTTGCCTGTGCAAAAGCCAGCGGCTATGGATGGATCGTCCCAATAAAAACATTGCCATGAAGGCTCCGGGCAAGCAGGCGTGACAGAAATGATCGGTAAACACCTTACACAAATTAATCTCCCCTCTGGAGGTTGGCGTTATGCAAATCGTTGATACAATTATTCTGGGAGGACGGGTTCTCCCGATGGATGATATGAACACCGTTCTGCCCGAGGGAGCGGTTGCGATAGAGGGCGAAAATATCGTCGCCGTTGGCCCGGCTGCGGAAATAAGGAGCCGTTTTACGGGGCATTTGGAGATTGATGCCCGGGATTCGCTGATCATGCCGGGACTGATAAACGGCCACACCCACGCCGCAATGACCTGCTTCCGCGGAATCGCCGACGACATGGAATTGATGGAATGGCTGAACCGCTACATCTTCCCGGCGGAGGCGAGAAATGTTGATCCGGAGCTTGCCTATCGGGGAAGCATGCTTGCCTGTGCAGAAATGATCCGTTCCGGGACAACGACCTTTTGCGATATGTACATATTCGAAGATGAGACGGCCCGTGCGGCAAAGGAAGCGGGCGTGCGCTGTCTGGTCGGAGAGGTTCTTTTTGATTTTCCTTCGCCGAATTTTCAGACGCCGGCAGAGGGGTTATTGTACACAAGGAAACTACTGGAGAAATGGGCAGGCGATTCGCTGGTGCGGATCGTCGTCGAACCGCACTCTCTTTACACCTGTTCCCCTTCCCTGCTCAAAGATGCCAAAGCGCTTGCCGATGAATTCAGGGCGCCCTATGCAACGCATCTGCTTGAAAACAGGACGGAAGCAAAACAGCTCCAGGAGAAATTCGGCAAACCGGCAATGAAATTTCTCGAGGAAATCGGCTTCTTAAGCGAACGATTTACCGCCTTCCACTGTGTGGCAATGGATGAAAAGGACATCCGGGTCTTTGCCGATCATGGCTGCCGGGCAGTGCATAATCCGGAAAGCAACATGAAACTGGCCTCCGGCATCGCTCCGGCATCAGCGATGCGGAAACAGGGAATCCCTGTCGGGCTGGGAACTGACGGCTGCGCGAGCAACAACGATCTGAACATGTTTGGTGAAATGGATACGGCGGCAAAACTGGCCAAAGTCGCCTCGCTTGATCCAACCGCCCTGCCGGCGCTTGATGCGCTAAGAATGGCGACCTGCGAAGGCGCCCGCGCCCTGGGGCTGGAGCATGAAACCGGTTCTCTGGAAGTGGGGAAAAAGGCCGATATCATTATCATCGGCTTAAACAAGCCCCACCTGACGCCGCTCTACAATGAGTACTCGCAGATTGTCTATGCGACAGAAGGCGCCGACGTAGATACCGTTTTCATCAACGGCAAAATTGTCATGCGGGATAGAAAACTGCTGACAATCGACGAACAGGCTGCAATGGATCGGGTAAGAGAAATTGCCGTACGGGTCGGAAAAAGTCTGTAACCCACGGGACCGGGCAGGTTCTTCCATTTCCGCTAAACGAGTGGACGATCGCCGTTAAGCTTTTCGTAGATAGCGATATATTCGGCGATCATGTGCCCGAGGCTGTAGCGTTCCCGGGCCCAACGCATAATCCGGCTTATATGGCCCCTTCTGACCTCCGCCGGAAGCCGATGAAACGCAACGCTTTTTTCAAGACCGTACCACAATCCGCCGGCGTCATAGTCATGAAAAAGAAAGCCATTGCCAAAATCAAGGGAATAGCAATTATTATTCAGCCGCAGTTCCTGTATTTTGTCGTGGTATCCTCCGGTATCGCGGTTAGTGGCGGTCGCTCCGAAGATATTTCCGACCTGGTCGATCTGCCCGCAAGGTTCATAAAGGGAGGCGCCAAATACATCATGCGCGGCAGCATAACCCAGGAGAGACAAGGCCTCATCGAACGGATGATACGCGATCCGTCCTCCGGACGCCCAGGAAATTCCGCCTAAAATATCCGAGTGAGTCCGATCGTTGCCAATCCCGTCGGCAACAAACGCAAACTGCACATCCTGATGTGTTTCGGCAAACTTTTGAACAATCTGTTCAATAAGCTCCACCCCTTTTTGAAATGCATCCAGGCGGGAAGGCCAGTAAAGAAGGATGGCGTCCGGGTCTGCACTCAATCCCATTATACGCTGAAATTCCAGCATATTTGCACGTTTTGCCTCTATTACATCGTCCTCAGGCCCATATTTTCTGATCAGCGCCTCGCAATGTTCCGGGTACATAAGCGAGGAGGGGGCGTTGATAATAGCCCGCACGACTCCATGCCGGAACTTCTCCTTTACCTCGCTGCGGACGCTGGGCGGCACCAGATTTCTGTCGAGGAAGTAATCCTCCACAACCTCCTGTAAAAACCTCTCGCCCACGAAATTGATCATAGTCGCGTTTTTTATCGCCGTCGCCTGCGAGTCTATACATGACTTTCCATCCTTCTCCGAGCGGTACATTAAATCGCCAATGCGATCCATATCTATTCCATCAAAAAGTTCAAACGGAATCAACGATGTAAAGATGTTATGAACCGTGTGCAGAACGGGCAGGCCGGTTGCCTTTGCGTAAGCGACTATTGCGCCTCCCGCCATCCAGTCATGCGTATGCAGAATCAGTCGGTTCCCGCTCTGGGCTCGTACGGTTTTTATTATGTTCTTTACCGTTTCCTTCTGGAATTCAGCCGCAGTCGCAATCGCATCGCCGGAATAGGCGCTCAGGTTATCGGCAAACAATGAGGAACTGATCAGGTGGATGTTTTCCGGATCAATCCGATAGCGCGCCTCCCGCCATTGAACCTCGCTCATCTGCAATTCGCGCTGAAACCTCTTTTTGAGATTCAGTATGGCAAGGTGAACCTCCAATCCCCGCTCGGTAAGCCCCTCGCACAAGGCAGAGACCACCTCTCCCTGGCCGCCGCTCTTCCCGGAGATGAACCTGGCGAGAGTTCCCATATCCTCCGGCAGTCTGCCGGTTTCCGGAGATATTATCAAAATGGCGGTTTTTTCCCTTTTCTTGATCACATCAAAGCGCTTTAAGGCAACTTCGAGTTTATCGATCTTGCGGGTAAGAATATGAGTGGGCTGAGCTATCGAACCGCCGTAAGGGTTGAAATAGGCATGAACGGCATGGTCCTCCCCTATCCGCTCATGGAGAAAATAGACGTGGTCCGAGGTTGTCAGATGTCGCCAGCGCCTGAGAAGATCTCCCCCTGCCCGTTTGGCATGCTTCTCCAGACTTTCGATATCCCGGAACAGTTCATACTGCGTCGGATTGCCGAGCCAGCCGAAGGTGTCGCGGCCGGCATCCGCCCAGGAGGAGGTGGAAAGTCCGTGGATATCGACAACCGGACAGGGAACATCATGAAATTTGTCAGCAATTTCGGTAGGGGTAGCCGGCACTATATTGGGATAATCCCGCAACGCCCCAGGCAGACCCTTCCAGAAATCAAAAATCCCGGACTCTTCCCAGATATGTTCGCCGATATGTTCGAAATCATATCCGAGCAGCACCACTTCGCCGTCAATCAGTGACAGATATCGCGCGTACTGGGCCGGGGCAAGCGGATTGTGAGGAAACCTGAAGGCAATATCGTCGCTCAATTCCCGATTGCGCGGAATGACGATCATATTGGTGTTTTGAGCGCGGAAAACCGTATTGGGGGAGATCATTTCCCCATCCCGGCTGTACATGTCGTCACGCTTTTCACACAGCATGGCCTTGTAACCCATCTCGGCCACGACCCCGGCAATGTCGTTGTTGTACATGAGCTCGGTATTGCGAAAAGAGGTTGGAAAAATGCCGAAGATCCGTTTGATCATCTCTCTGTGCAGGAGTATCTGCGCCAGAAACTCCCTCTTTTTCGGGTCTTCAAACAGACTGGTCAGGGAGTGGTAATAGGTTTCGTCAAGTATTTCCACCTGGCGGTTGCCGGCCCCGGCATCCATCAATTCCCGCAGGGCGTCAACCACATCCGGACGATACTGCTCGGCCTGCTCAAGGAACGTTCCCGACAACCCCAGGGCAATCTTGAAAAGAGGATTTTCTTTAACGAGTTGAACGAACATTCTCACCGCAGGAAGATAGCACTTGTCGGCCACCTTGATGAATATCTCCCGGTTCTTCTCCTCCCAGAGGAATTTATCGCCGTCGGGGTGAAGGCGAAAAGGCTGGTGAAGCTGGAAATAGAAAGCGACAAGCGGCATGTCGTACCTCTCAAGAATTATGACGGTTCAGCGGATCGCCATGCTGTTCTATAGAAGAATAACTCCGAAAAATCAACAGATAACAGAGCCAATTGCAAAACTCCCCGTTCTTGTCTCGGGCGGCCACCTCGATTCCCCCACTTGTGGCCACTTGAAAATCCCCCACCTGAAATATCAGTTATGAGGGATGAGGAAAGAGAATAAGACCAGTATACAAGCCGTTAGGAGGCCCATACGAGACAAAAATGAAGGCGGTACTGGGGGAATAATGGGTGGCCGCAGGTGGGGGATTTTCAAGTGGCCATCCGGGCTTGTCATTCCCGCAACGATTCTGAGCGGGAATCTGGTTCTAACTGCTTGAAAAACCATATTCCCGATAGAGACATTCGGGAATGACAAATGGTTTTGCAATTGCCTCAACAGATATAAATTCTTTCATATTTACTGTTGTATCAGTCAAGCTGGTTGTGTTAAGGGGGCCGGGTCGCGTTCATCTGGATTGCCGATGCGGAAATTTGAGGAGAAATATGAAGACAGGCGCCGATTATCTTATGGAAAACAGTGAAGAGGCCCTGCGCCTCAGTCAGAAAACAGATCCCGATGCCGTGCGCAAACAGGCCGCCTGGTGCGGCATCAAGGCCGGTCTGCGGGTGCTCGATTTTGGATGCGGACCGGGAGTGACAACGGATATTTTCCGTGACATGCTGCAGCCCGGAGGAAGCGTTGTCGGCGTGGATCTTTCCGAGGAGCGCATTGCCGGCGCCATCAGCAGTTATGGCGGAAGGCCGGGAATAAGTTTCCTGGCT
This sequence comes from uncultured Syntrophus sp., assembly GCA_964552725.1. Lineage (GTDB taxonomy): Bacteria > Desulfobacterota > Syntrophia > Syntrophales > UBA5619 > DYTH01. The sequence goes on along the minus strand of CAZKHU010000103.1, from coordinate 3,503 downwards.
GGCGACATCAGAAAGCCCGCGACTGATATTGGCACATTCGACATTATTTGGGTGCGTTTTGTCCTTGAATATTACCGCAGCGAAAGCCAAAAGATCGTTGAAAATTTAAAAACTCTCCTTAACCCCGGCGGCTGGCTTTGCCTGCTCGATCTCGATTACAACTGTCTCAGTCACTACGAACTTCCCGGGCCGATGAAGGGCATTTTGCCAAAACTCATGGCGCTGCTCGATGAAAAATACAATTTCGACACCTTCTCCGGGAGAAAACTCTATTCTTACCTTCTTGACGGGCAATATGAGAATATACAGGTGGAGTTGATGGCGCACCACCTTATCTACGGCAAGGCAAAGGAATCGGACATCTTTAACTGGACAAAAAAGATCGAAGTAACCGCCGACCGCCTGCAACCGCTTTTCGCGGAATATCCCGGCGGAATTGAAAAATTCAAGGAGGATTTCCGGCAGTTTTTCGTCGCTCCCCGGCGTTTTACCTACACTCCGCTCATTATCTGCAAAGGAATGAGACCTTGCAGAGATTAAGCTTTTATCCCCAGCACTTCTCTTATTCTTTCATTAAGTTCATCAATTCTGTACGGTTTTCTGATAAACGCGGCTGCCCCGGTATCGATGATCGCCCTCTTCTTTTCGTCCTCTATAAACCCGCTTGCCATAATTACCTTCATTTCAGGGGATATTTTAAGCGCCTCCTGGAGACAAATGCTTCCCCCCATTCCCGGCATCATCACATCCATGATAATCAGATCTATCCCTCCCCCTTTATTCCGGAGCACGTTCAGCGCTTCTTCGCCGGAGGAGGCGGTAAGAATGTCGTACCCGGAAAGGGAAAGGAGTTCCCTCCCGGTTTCAAGAAGGGAAACCTCATCATCAACGAGAAGAATCGTCTCGCCTCCCCCCATTTTCTCGCCGGCCTGGCGGGTGTCTCCGCTTTCATCAGGAACGGCGGCATCGTCAACGGCGGGCAGATAGAATTCAAACATTGTTCCCTTGCCTGCTTCGCTTTGACAGAAGATATAGCCGCCGTGATTCTTTATTACCCCATAAACAACGGCAAGTCCGATCCCGGTTCCCTTGCCGATTGCCTTGGTGGTAAAAAAAGGTTCAAAGATGTGTTCAAGCGCCTTTTGCTCAATCCCGGAGCCGGTGTCGGAAACGCGCAACACAACGTAACTGCCGGGGGCTACCGTAACGGAAGAAGCCTCCAGAGGCTTTTCCAGAACAATATTCGCCGTTTCAATTTTCAGTGTTCCACCCTCGGGCATGGCGTCTTTAGCGTTTACCGCAAGATTGAGGAGAACCTGTCCAATTTGCCCCGCATCGCCATTGACCGACCGCAGATTGTCGGCAAATTCACATTCTATCTTGATATTCTTGGGAAAAGTGCCGAACAGAAGTTCCGAACTGTTTCTGATCTCCCTATTCAAATCGACAGGCACAAATCTGCTTTCCATCCTTCGGCTGAACATCATCATCTGCCTGACAAGATCTGTGGCCCTGCCGATTAACTCCTGAATGCTGCGCAAATACTTCCAATCCTCTTCCGATTCATTCCTCTTACGCCTTATAATTTCCGTATATGAACCGATAGCCTGCAAGATATTGTTGAAATCATGGGCAATGCCGCCGGTAAGCTTGCCAAGGGCATTCATTTTTGAAGTATGCCGGAGCTGCTCTTCGATGCGCCTCTGTTCGGTAACATCCTTCAGGGTTCCAACTATTCCCGTCATTTCTCCGGCGCCATTGATATTGGGCGCGGCGCTGATGGTGAACAGTCGCTCTTCACCATCCACAGTCAAGAATTTACCATTAAAATGTTTAATGGTTTCACGACCATTAATAATCTTTTCAAAAATCTCCCTGAAGACGCCCTTATCCTCTTTGCAGATAATGTCGGCAAATGGTCTTCCGACAATATCCTCCGGGGAATAGCGCAGATTTTCCTTCACCGCCGGGTTGACGTAGGTAATCACCGCCCTGTTGTCAACCGTGTAAATGATATCGGGAGAGTTTTCGCTGAGGGCGCGGAAACGCTCCTCGCTTTCCCTGAGCTTGCAGTGGTTCCTGGCGTTATTGAGACTGATCGCTATTTGCGTCGCGATCACCATCAACAGGTTTACTCCGCTTTGACCGAGAGGCCGGCTTGATTTGTAGTTATCGACCGCCAGAACCCCCTCCGAAATGCCCTCATAGACAATCGGAACGCAGATAAAGGAACTTGTTCCCAATCTCTCGGCGAGTTCCATGCTGCGCGGAGAGAAATCATTCTTGATGTCGTTTATATCGCCGACCAGGATGGGTGTCTGATTAACAAAGGATGCAACAAACGGCCCCCGGGAGTCGGGTTTGTCGAGATGAAAGGTCGTATTGCGCAGGACGCTGTCCAGTTCAGGCGCGTATCCGTATCCGGTTGCATAGACGAGATTTGTCCTGCCGGAGTCGGCAAACATTATCATCCCCCGGTCGAAATTCAGCCTCTTTTCCAGAGTTTCTCCGATCACTTCGAGGAGCCTGTCGATATCGAGCGTGTTCGCTACTGCCTGGCCTATCTCCTGAACAAGCAGTGAATTCTCATAACTCTCGGTTATCTGGTCGAGAAAGCGATTGGCCGTGTCTCCCTGCCTCTCAATCTTTTCATATAGTTCCCTTTTTTCAATTATTTGACTGTAATAGGACAAGCCAAACAGAATTCCTGCGGAAATAACGGCGCATTCTGCAAATTGCAGCGAGGAGTAGAAAAAACCGCTGGCGGTTGCCAACAATATAAAGGGAATTGCCAAATAGTTACGAACTCGCCTCAGTTTATGATATGGCGGTTCGTCCCAGCTTATTGCATACACACAACTGTTTCCTCCTTTGTGGACACAGACGGGATGCTCCACCACAGGCAGTTTAGCGGTGAACAGTTTCGCAACTGCCTCAAAAGTGCCGATCCTATTGTCGCATTGATAGGGTTTCTCTTCTACGCCAGTTAAGATATTTACCGTTATTTCCACCTTGTTGCGTCCCATTTTTTTTACAGAAAAAGAAGCGCCCCTGTTTATGTAACTGGCAACTTTAGGAATCCTCAAATAGGCTTGCATCGGGGTAATAAACCCGAGCATAAACTGCCGGGTTACATTTAAGGACTGGGCAGCAGTCATGAACCGTCCCGCATCTCTTGACAGGAAAGGGTCGTTTATTTGATGCGTTAAGGCATCATGAAAGGCATCGACCTGATTCTGCGTCAACCAGTGCCCCTCGTCTTCAAGTTCATACAATGGAATTTTTGAATCAAAAAGAAGTCTATCAATATCTACATATAAATGTTCTTTCTTTAAGAATTCTATATAGGTGGCGATTACTCGACTGTTGTATAATGGCTTATCGTTCATTTTTCATCCTCAGTCAGTTTCATGCGGTACCTTCGACTCAGATATGCGACAAACTCGCTCCCAATCTGCGCATCAAATATCCAGAGGATATATTGCTTTTCAGAAGAAACTCCT
>CAZKHU010000102.1:0-10143 GCA_964552725.1 uncultured Syntrophus sp. | reverse complement strand
ACTTGGAGATTATGGTTTTCGGTCGCTCCCGCGCAACCGGGATAATAGCGGGATCAAAACATGGTTTCAGTCACCATCATGGGGTGGCGGCAAAATTCAAGGACATTTTTTGATAGGTTGAATCCCGGAGTATGGCCGCAGGCCTTCATCCCTCATCTCCTCAGCGGAAGAGCATGTGCAGCGCCTGCTCGAGACCGAAGACGAGAAAAAACAGGAAGATGGGATTGAACCCGTGGTCCCATATAGACCTGATAGCGGCAATGACCACCAACACTCCGAATACCGTTCGGATAATAGCCATAGTTTTCCCTCTGACTGCAGACAGTGTTGGATCCGAGAAAGGTTCATTCCCGAAGAAGCAACCCCCGAACCGTTATCTTCTCTGTCTTCATTTACGGGCAGGGGTGGTTGTTTTTTGGAATATGGTTGAAGAAAAAAGGTGAGTGGTTCCAGAATATCGTCAGTGTTGAGGAATAAAACCCTTCGTCACCATTATTGATAATCGGGAACTCTATGTACCGAGTTGGCAGAGCTTACAGCCCTGCCGGCTCAGTACAGGATTGAAGTCTTTTTTATTCAGGAGATTCGTCTAACGAATACCCAACCAAACGGTTGCAAGTTTTCCACTTGGTCTTTGCTGTCGGCAGCCAACCAGAGAGTGGTGGCTTCTTCAGCGTATTCTGGCGATTTTCCTCTGCCTTTCATGATCTTAATCGAACGTGGCGCATTTACCGTGACGGATTCCGCTCCAGAGTGGCGACCCACCCGCAGAAGGAAGCCTTTGCCTTCATCCAAAGCATTTTTTAATAAGCCTCCTGGTCCCAATGCCTTTTCCATATCCGACGCCCATTTGACCGCGTATTTGTTCTCTTTGAGGAAACCGTTTTCCGCATGAAATCTTTCAAGATAAAAGTGGTTGCAGGCACGGGCGACGGTCGCAAAATCAAGCTGCAAGACTGGAGTTTGCCTGCCATCCCCCGTTTTATGCTCGACTACCAATTTCGCCGTAAACGCATGTGGTGTATTCACAGGAATACATTCCAAAAGAGTGTTGACATTCCCCCCTGCACCATATCGATTCGGATGTTTCTTGCGGTTGACCTGAAGACAGACACGAGGGAGGCGTTCCACTTCTTTATGCGATCCATCGTGCTGTTTGAGTTTAATTTTTGGAAGAAAGCGACCGTCTGAAATCTTCAACAATCGGAAGGGATCGGTAGAAAAACTGCCTTGTAGAATGTCCGTTTCCATTTCACGGCTTTTTTTAAACCCCTGTCGCTGACGCAAACTTTCCAACACTGCGGTACGGACTGCACCTTTAACACTTGAACCCGGCAAGATGGGCTTTCCGTTTATAGGGTTAAAGGCGGTACGCGCGATTTCCAGTTTGTTCAACACGTTTTTGCCACCTTGTTCGCGCTGCGCTACCTGGCCGATGCGACTATCATAAAAAGTCTGTATCGGTTGGACAACGTCGGCATTGATAATCCCAATTTTCGTAGCTGCGTGTTTGTTACGGTAAAAAAAACTTTGGATAGTGCGTAAAGAATTCTCCCCCTCCACAATACGGGCAAACTCCTCTTGATTTTTCTGAGGAAGTTCACGCAGCAACAGTACCGGATCGAACGTGTAGAGCCGATTGCCGTCAACTACGTAATTGGTCGGCTCATAGTCTTCCCCGCAGCCGATGTGGATTGGGGAAAGGGTGGTAATAGAAATATTACATGTTTCCAGAAAATTCATTGTTAAACCTCCATACGAATGGCCAACACTGGGGCATAACCCTGGTTCACCGCTTCTGACTGACTTATGGAGACTCCACCCACCCCCTGCCCAATGAACAGTTGACTTTGCTCCACGGCTCCGTTTGCCAGGGCAAATACGCTGCCGGTCCCGGCAAGAAGCACAGGCCGTTTGAAGGGATTGCCGGAGAGCGCCGCAGCGTCGCCATGACGGCCAAAACGGGTGAACGGTCGGTAAAAGCTCTTTTCGCGGTCAAACCCCATCCCCTGTGGGGCACAAGGAGCAAGGGTCAGCCAGGCGTTGGCGTTGCTGTTCTTCGGCAAAGGGTCGCGTTCCACCTTCCCCTCAAGTGCAAACTTGCCAAGGCCGGCGCTGGCGTCGCGGCCGTAGCCGCTCCGGCCGATGTCGGTGAGCGCGGCTGTCAGCTCTTCCGCGTCGATGCGGCTCTCGTCGATCACCGCGTAGAGGTCGAAGCGCATGGCCGGGTGGAACCAGATCTGCGGCATGCTGTACGGCGCGAACATACCTTCGCCGGTGGTGCCAGTGGCGCGGTTGATGGTATTGTGCGGCTGGGGTCCGATTTTCTGCAGGGCTGGGTCATCGAGGTGAATGTTGCCCGCGCGCAGGACAGCGTCGGCCGCCTCCCGGTCGGTACGGGCCAAGACCTGCCACCCGCGGAAATCCGCTGCCATCCCGGCCAAGGGCAGCCAGCGCTTTTTCTTGAGAACCTTGCGATCCTCGATGCTGTCCTGAAAACAACCTGACGGCACTGAGGGCAAGGGAAGATAACCTTGCGGAAAGGCGTCCGCAATCACCATGAACGGACTCCCTTCACAGTAGCCCAGCAGCCGATCGGCGAGCCAGCCGTTGCCGAAACGATACCTCAGCGCCCAGCAGAGCTGGCCGAACAGGGTATCGCCGACAAACGGCGTACCGAAGGCGGAGCGGGGTTTGATGGTAAAACGCAGTGTGTGCATGATGCCCCCAGGTTCAGGATTTTTTCAGATCAGGGAAGGCTTCCACTTTGGCGAATTTATCGGACTCGTCTTTGCCATTGATGGTAAGGCCGTCAAATTGCACCTTGCCGTACCCTCGCGAACCGGAGCCGCCGAGGCTGTCGAGTTCGATCAGTTTCAGACCTTGCAGGACGGTCTCCAAAAGCAATGAGTCGTCTCCTTCGAGGTGTTTCAGCGATAATCGGAAGTCGAACTTCGCCCCGGCCGGGACGCGCTCTACGTTGCGCGGATCTCGTGCGACGCCAGAAATACGGTTGATTGCGTTTTCGCTTTTGACCTCCGTAAGCAACTGGTTATTGTCGCGAACCTCCTGTTCCCATGCCTCTTCCAACGGGCAATCCCAGAAAGCCAGACGGGTCGGGCCAAGTTCCGCCACCAAGTTAGCGTCGTCTTTGCTGTCGCCGCCACCGATGCCGAACAGCTGCAGGACGCGTTTAATTTCCGGCTGTTTTGCGGCATCTTTCTCGCCGGTGTACTCTTTCGCTCCCAACGGTTTTTCTTGAACAGCACCGCTGCGCCATTCCAGCAGGCTGCGCATCTTGCCCTTCAGGCTTGAGCCAGGGATGTAGGGCGCGTCGGTCAAAGGATGTTTGATCACGGTGTTATCTACGCCACCGATGTGCATCTCCGAATCGCCGGCGCCGATGCGCAGGCCGGTGACGAGTTTGAGAGTTGCTGCAATCGTGGTGATGTTGGTGAGTTTTGGCATGGTTATTCTTCCTCCAATTTTTCTACAGCTTTGTAGAAGCCCATGAAGGCTTCGATGAACAGTTTGGCATCCTTCAGGGTTTCAGGGCCGTTGATGGATTTGACGACATGGGAGAACAATTCCTCGAAACTTGCGCTGACATGCCCTCGGCCCCTGGCGTAGCTTACCTTGGCGCAGAGCATTTTGATAAAGGGGGCAAGTTCCTTGTATCTCGTCGATCTGTCGGCAACGCCGTGTTCGAAGACCTTGTCGTGCCACATCACCAGTTCGTCATAAAATTTCCTGAGCTGGGATGATTTGTTGTTTTTCTGATTGCCCCGCTGGTCTTTGCCGTCGTCAGCGATTCTTTTGGCGTTGTCTTTGGCGATGTCCGAAAACAATTCCTCGGGCCGGTCGGCTTTTCCGAATTTGATGCGTGCGTCTGCCATAATGAGCCTCCTTTATCGTTTGCTGTAGAAGTAGTTGTAGAGCGGGATACGGAACCGGCCTTTCAGAGTGTCGATGCTTTTCCCAAAAATTTCTGTCAGTTCAATCTGCGCACTCTGCCGATCGCTTTTATCGATGCTCCGGTTGTCGTCTATGGAACGCCGGGTGCGGTAGGCGAAACGGCTGTGCCACATGACGGATTCGATGTTTTCACGGTCGGCGGCCAGGTCGATGAGTTGCAGGAGCCCATAGACGTAACCGGTGGAAAGTTTGTAGCGGTCGGCGCACCGCCGCACCTCCTCTTCCAGGGCGGCGAGTTGCGGCCAATCCCGCCAGGGAACGGTTTCGCGATGGATGCGGACCGCGTTCTTGGCAGCGCGGTCGCCCAGGCTGTAGCCCTTGGACGCTTCCAGGGCTTCTTCGGCCAGTTCCGCCAGGGTGTGGACGGGGTGCTTGGGCTTGGTCATGATCAACCCGGCCGAAAAATGGATCTCCGGGTTTTCGGCGACATAGGCCTTGAAGTGTTCGGCCATTTCAGCCGCCAGTTTTTGCGTACTGTGCCAGGGACCAATCAGGAAAAAATCGTCGCCGCCGGCAAAGACGGTGTAGCAATTGGGATATTTTTCCCTGCAAAAGGCAGGCAACCAGACGGCGAAGAAGGAGTTCATCTGGCGAGAGAGGGCCGCCATCTTGGCGAAAGTGCTTTTTCCACCCAGCCCTTGCTGGAAGATTTTGCCCAGGTTATCGACATCACCTTTCAAGGTGGTGAGAGCGATCTGCCCTATCCATTTGCCTTGTTCTTCTTTGTCTGACCTGTCCTCACAAGCGATGTGGCCGAAGGTTTTGGGATTGCCGGGGCGGCAATCCTCGTCCATTTCAACACCCTGATATTTTCCGCTTACCAGTCTATCGTGCTCGTCAAACCGCGGTACATGAGCGTTGATATACCTCCGGGCATAGCCATGCCAGAGGGTGTCGGTTAGGCTGTCCGGCAGGCTGAAATCCCAGCACCGCACAAGATCGCCCGAGCGGGCGAGCGGGCCGAACCCGCCGGTGACCTCTTCTTCCCGGGTGAAGCCGACACGGTACCCGAAGATGTGGGTTTCCAGCGTTTTCACGCCGCCCTGGCGTAGATCGGCATTCTGTCGAGCAACCAGCAGCCTGTCCCTGTTGGCCAGGGCTTCACCGATTGCGATCTGGTCACGAGACAGCGGCGCTGAACCTTTGTTTTCTTCCTCCAACCTGTCTGCGGGCAGGCGGTTGTTGTATTTGCAGATGATGCCATAAGGGTAATCAACGGGAAAGACAGTGGGCACATCGCCGGTGAGATCGAACCGGCGGAGCTTTTCCCGTTCCAGGTCGGCGAACAGCCCCTGCATCAGCCCGGAGTAGCGCCCGGCCAGAAAATCGTTGCAGCAGGCGGTCTTCCATACCAATCCCAAGCCAGCGAGACCGAAGGTGTGTTCAAGGAACCAACTGTTGATATCCTTGCGGACGGTGACGAGTTTCTCGCGCATGTCCCTGGTGTTGGCCGCAACAATGAGAAATTTTCCCGCCGCGTTGATGATCTGCGAGGTCGAGGGCAGCTCGAGTTCTTCCAGCACCTTGAGGGCGGCCAGTTCGGAGAAGAGCGAGACCATGAATGAGCGGCCACGCAAAAGTTTGGCCGCCTTTTTGTTGGTCTCGGACCCGTCGGCAAAAATGAAATCCTGAATGCCGAAAAAATCGCCCTGGACGAGCAAAAACTTTTCTTCACCCCAATCGGTTCGCTCCTGATGGCGCTTAATCGCATCCTTGTCCGTCAGGCTGTCCTGCTCGTCATGCCAGCGCCAGAGCGCCACCGCAAAGGCCGCCGCAGCCTTGCTGTGATCGTAGAGCGAAACCTCCGGTCGCACGCCAAAGGCGGTGGCCGAGGGGATGGCGTGGGTGAAACCCGACCAGAGTGTGTCGAAATGATCGAGCCACAGGGGCCAGGAGGTCCGATGAGAGGCTGGGATATGCTGTAATGCGGCAAGGAGTTGCTCCCACAGTTGCCGGTATTCAGCCTGCGCCGGACCATCCTGCGCCGGTTCATAGCCATCCCGCCTGACCGGGAACAGATTTGCAGGTGTTAATGGCCTGAGCGGAGAGCGCCAGGCAAAAGCACAGGCATCGTTGCGCTCCAGTCGTACCTGTTCAAACAAGGGCAGCAGGCGCGCCTGATAGTGATTGCGCCCGGTTTTCCTGGCGGTATCAGTCCGTTCTTCGCTTTCGTTATATTTGTCGAATTCCTCGCGTTCGAAGCCGGAGGCGACCCGGTCGGCAGTGGCGATGATCCACTGCAGCAGCGTCTCTGGTCGGTGGTGCATAGCCGCGGCGTTGATGAGGCTGTCGGTGATGTCGCCTTCTCCCGTGCGGCTGGCAAAGGGCGCGGTCTCCCCGGCAATCAGGTCCGGTGCACCCTTCTCGATCTCATCCAAAAACAGAGCGGTATATGCGGCGTGTTTGTGGCTGTGATATTTACCCCGTTCATGCCAGCGGCAGTAGTTGGTGACGTGCGTTTTGAGCCTGTCGTCATCCAACTTCAGTGCCGCGCGTTCGACAAATTTGCCCAGATCGTGGGTGAGGGCCGCGAAGGCAACCCGGCAGGATGCGCCAAGTAGCCTGGAGTTCGGTGTGGTTTCCATTCGTTATCCTCCTTGGTCCACGCATTTGCGGACTATTTCGTTTTCCGTTCCAACCGCTTCTGGGTGTCTTTCAGGCTCGCCCAGAAATCCAGTTCAGCGGGTGAAGGTTCGTCTATCATTTTCCGGCGGTATTTGCTGTATTCCGCCTCTGCCTTGGCAAGAGCAGCCTGGTGACTGACAGTCCCCGCGCCCGGCAAAATCCCTTTACCGTAACGCTTGGCGAAATCATCCAGTTCCGCAAGCCAATCCTTCATATACATGGGTTGATGGTTCATCGCGCGAAGTTCGGCGAGGTCGAAAAAAGCGGACACCATGCGGTTCAGGGTCGCCATCTCCTTTTCGTTCAAATAGTTCTTGGCGATACTTACTTCTGCTTTTATTGGGTGTTCACCGGAAAAAACAGTCAATCCCATAAAGGGCAATTCGGCATTGGCACGGTTGGCGATAATTTCGGCAGCAGTGTGGCCATGTGCCGCGAAGTGGATTTTGTTCTGCACGATTTTGAAAAACTCCAGCGATTCCTTGGTTCTTGGATCATAGTCAACGCTGGTGGCATAGAGGTCAAGCACTTGGCGGTAGAACACTTTTTCGCTGGAGCGGATATCGCGAATACGCTCCAGAAGTTCCCGCCAGTAGCTGCCGCCGCCCCTTTGTTTCAGCAGGTCATCGTTCATCGAGAAACCTTTGACGAGATACTCGCGGAGAACTATGAGTGCCCAGCGGCGGAACTGCGTGCCGCGCAGCGACTTCACGCGGTAGCCGACCGAGATGATCACGTCGAGGTTGTAATGCTTTATGCGGTAATTTTTCCCATCAGAGGCAGTTGTCAAGTATTCCTTGACAACTGAACCCGGCTCTAATTCACCCTCTGAAAAGACATTATTGATGTGCAAGCTGACATTCTGTTTCGTGGTTTGGAACAACTCGACCATCTGTGCCTGAGTCAGCCAGACGGTCTCGTCCTCCATACGCACGTCTATCTTGGTGCGCCCGTCTTCGGTTTGATAGATGACAATTTCAGATTTCACTGGTTTTCCCTTCGTGTTATTTCAGATAGTTCAATCTCCATCCGCCCTAACCCAAATAACGTCTGTTTGCCGACGTGCACCTGGCGTGCATAGTCCAGCAACGGAACAAACTCGCCGAGGTCGCCCGAGTAGACGGCTGTTCCCGTCAGGCCGCTTAAAGAGACCTTTTGTTGCTGGCGGTTGCTGTAGCGGAGCAGATCATGCCAGCGCAGGGTCGATTCTTCGAGGCGGACCTCTTCCGCCCTGCGGACCAGACCGCGGTAATCGAGCGCGGGTTCTCCCTGTCCATAGGCACTTTCCAAAGCGGATATGCGGCGCAGGACGGCACGGACAAGGACGTGAAAGGGCAGAGCCGTCTGCAGCCGGTTCTCCTGCTTCAGGCGCAGGGGGGTGCGCAGGCGGACGCGGAGCCGGCAGACGTCCTCTTTCGCCTCGCCGAGAGCGAGAGACCGGGCCGCCACTGTGTTGTTCAATTGACCGGTTTCTGCATCGAAAACAGTGGTCCCGTCGGCTGTCGCCTTCTCCAGAGTAAAGCGCCCCAACCCTTGCTTCGCTCCTACACCAATTCCCACCTCACCCATCGTTTTGACGCTGTAAATTATATGAGATAGAAAATCGCGGGCATGACCAATGACGAGCAGGGAAAAATCCCAGTTTTCCCCTTCTCTGCCTACTATCGCACCTTGGTTATTTGGCTGGAAAACCAGCGGATGGGGACGGGCGTTGACCGCGCCACCATATTCCTTCCTTTCATACTGTTCCGTCGCAAACAAGACGGCGTAGGCGCAGGCCGTGTTTAGAACACAGGTCGGACATTTCTGCTGCTTCAGCATGCAGGCACAATGTTTCAGCCCCCAGCCGAAGGCGCCGCGCAGGGTCGAACCGAGGTAGCCGGGCAGCCTGGCGTCGGTGGTCCAGCGGCAGTGAAAGGAGAGGTGGTGAATGGGAATGGTCACTGGTGCCTTCCTTATCCGTTGATGGCGGTTGTGCCGTAGACTTCGGTGACCGCGTGTTCCATTTTGGCGATGTACTCGCCCAGCCAATGGTGGATCACATCGGCTTTCATCGGGCCGTCGTTCTGCCCTGCATGGTTGAGGTCATTGCGGATATTGCTGAGATTGTGCATGTCCTCTACCATGTCGAGCCGGTTGGCCATCCATTCGAGAATTTTTCCCGTTGTCTCCCGGTTTTTCTGTGCTAGGGCTTTCCATCGTTCTTCCGGGAGGCTGTCCTTGAGAATCTTGACCACCTGGTTGACAAGTTCCCGGTCCTTGCGGTCTCTGCCGTCCCGGTTGAGCGCGGTGTTGATGATGCAAGTGATCATCGTCTCCTGAAGAATGGTATAGCCCTGCTGGTACAGGTCGTGGTCGAGACACCAGCGGGCGGCGGCTAGGCCGTCAGTGATTTCCCGCCCGGTAAAGGCAGCCAGCGCCGGTACGAGTTTGTGGAGTAGCGGCTGCAACGGCTTGACGGTCTCCTGGTCTTGGGCCTTGCCCAAAGTGCGGAGGAGGATGGTCGAGCAGGCCGAAATACTCCGTCCGCGGCAGGTGGCAATGGCTGCGGAAAACTCGGCGAGGGCCTTGCCAAGGTTCCTGATGGCTGCCGCGTCGACGTGCCTGCCCTCGGTTGCCCTGAGGAGTGGCCCAATGTCCTGGTCGGCGAGTTGCCGAATCATCTTGCCGTCCCCGGTGGCCGTGAAGCGGTCGACGGCGATCACCCAGTCCTGGAGCCGGTCGAAAGGGAGCAGGTCGAACACCGGGACATGCCTATGATCCTCCGGCATTTTTTTCACATCCTCCATAGTTCCCCGGGCCTCCAACGCTCCGTAGGAGATGGCCCGCACCGAGACCGTGCGCATCACCTTGGCATAGCTGAGGATCACCATGGCCAGCATGGGCAGTGAGCGGAAGGCGTGGGTGATATCAAGATACAGGTGGTCGCCTTCTTCCAAGAGGGAAAAAACCCGCTCGAAAATAGCCCAGATCTCCTCCTCCGACCGGCCCGCAGGAATCATGACCGGCTCGACCGGGGCGGCGAGATGGAGCCCTTCGAGCCTGGATGCCAGTCCCTGACGCTCCAGGATGTTTTTGTCCCTGTGGCCGTTATCCAGCCAGTTCTTCTCGAGCGACTCGTCGGTGACGCAGAGAAAAATTCGGTCATCGCTGCCCCAGTCGGCGCACCAGCGGGCCACACAGGCCTCTTGGACGAAGCGGACATTGGCTACCGAGGCATACCCCGCGATCTGATAGTTGCAGGGCAGGTAATCGGTGGTGCCGAGAAAACTGAGAAAAACCTTGCGCATAAGTCCACTCCTTCAATGAATATACTGTTGTTTATCCTTCGTTCTTTGGACTGTTTCGATCTTGCCCCCTCACACCCCGTACCTCCGGAAGCGGACGTGGTCGAAGGTGTGTTCGAGTTGCACCCGGCCGTCCGGGAGGTGTTTCTCGCGGGCGTGACGTTCGGTGGTTGAATAGACCGGAACGAGCCCAAACTCCAGGGCATGCTGAACCAGCAGGTAGCAGGCCCCGAACTCGCCCTGAATCAGGATAAAA
>CAZKHU010000101.1:0-10266 GCA_964552725.1 uncultured Syntrophus sp. | reverse complement strand
AACGCGAATTCTGAACGCATGCGGACCAAAGTCGATCAACTCACCGCTCGCCTGAAAACCGTTTTGCCATAACTCCGCTATAACGACTTTACATACAAAACGGGGAAAGTGCCTTTGACTAACGGCAAAACTGATATCTGGTACGGGAATCGACAATTCACCATCGGCAATGGCAGTTTCTTCGGCAGGAACAAGTATGACCAACTGCTCATAAAAGGCTACAAGGTACTGGAACTTATATTGCTCAAATTTAAATCCTTCGTATCCTTTAGCCCACCGACAAATAAATCTTCCACCCATACACGGCTCGGAAATAATCTCGGCCAGTATGCCTTCGGGATACCTGCCATTGTTCACAAGCAGGTACAATCTTTCTCCCTTGAAATGCAAATAATTGAATATATTTGTAAGTCTGATCCGATCAATCTTTTGCGCCGTTGCTATTGCATCGACTATATCTTTGTGCATGAACATCAAGGGGGTGAAAAGCTTTTCCGCTTCAGGTTGACCCTTCAACAAATCGCTTTGGTCTTTGTCAATCATCATCTTCTCAATATTGCTAATGCTTGTTGGTTTTCCCGAATAGATAAGCGCTTTATATTGTCAGAGTTTATAGAGAGTGTTACAATCCATTGCAAGTAAAAATTTGCTTTATTTATCAGAGGGCAGCCATAAAATTTACATCTCAAAGAAAAAAAGTACTGCCATATATTGCTACCGTCGCTTTTTTTTGGTGATAAATTTATCGTGAATAGTCTTACCCGACGCTTGTAATTAATGACAGAAACATGCTATCCGAAACCCTCAACCATCATGTGTTGAAATATGGGCGGAAAATCATAAAAGTTATGTTTTTCAGTATTTTATAGCATTGGCATGGAGTGAAGGCTCCCTATAACCCGCAACCCGTTTTATTTGAGGAGGAAGTGCAATGATCGGGAAAAAAATGGAAGACGCGTTAAACGGGCAGATTAACAAGGAGATGTACTCAGGATACCTTTATATGGCAATGTCGGCCTACAGCAACTCGCTGGGGCTGAAGGGATTCGCTAACTGGTTCATGGTTCAGTACCACGAGGAGATGTTGCACACGATGAAATTCTATGAGTACATCCAGCGGCAGGGGGGAAAGGTAAAGCTGATGACGCTTGCGGAACCGCCCCGGGAATGGAAATCACCGCTTGAAATGTTCCAGAAAACGCTGGAACATGAGAAATTCATAACCAGATCGATAAACGACCTGGTTGATCTGGCCATTGCCGAAAAAGATCATGCGACAAATATCTTTCTGCAATGGTACGTAACAGAGCAGATCGAAGAGGAAGGAAACGACAACGATATTATCGCCAATCTCAATCTGCTCGGCAAAGGCAAGGACGCCAGCAACGGCCTTTTCATGATCGACAAGGAGCTGGCGACACGGATGACAACCGTACCCACCGATTTCAGCAAGGGAGTCGAGTCGGCAATGAAGGCTGCCGCCACTGCCTGAAAATGATTGATCGATAAAATTTTATCGCATTAAAGACAACGGCCGAACCTCATTGCGAGGACATCCGGCAACTGCTTGTCGCATAAAAATCAGAAAGGGCCTGCAATGCCAAGAACCGCCGTCAATGGCCTCGAAATCGAGTATGAAACATTTGGAAATCCTTCGGATAGACCGCTGCTGCTGATCATCGGCCTGGGCGGGCAACTCCTCCAATGGGATGAAAACATTTGCCGGGATCTTGCCTCCCGCGGCCATTTCGTAATCCGCTACGATAACCGCGATACCGGTCTTTCCAGCAAGATCGACAAGGCGGGTGAACCGAATTTCCAGGAGACGCTGGAAAAAATCATGAGCGGCGACAAAAGCGTTGCACCATATTCAATCGAGGACATGGCCGATGATGCAGCGGGTCTTGTAAAAGCTTTGGGAATCCCGGCCGTCCATATCTGTGGAATGTCGATGGGAGGGATGATTGCCCAGACACTGGCGCTTCGTCATCCCTCCCTGGTATCGAGCCTGACCTCCATCTATTCCAGCACCGGCAATCCCCGGCTCCCCCAGCCCAAACCGGAGATTCTGGCGGCTTTGCTGACTCCCCCGCCCGTTGAACGTGCAGCAAACATCGAGTATATGCTGGATTTCTTTAAAATGATTGCGGGGCCCGCTTTCCCCGTAGACGAGGAATGGACGCGCCGCATGCTGGCCGCCAGCTACGACCGCTCATTCTACCCTGCGGGAATCGCCCGTCAGCTCATTGCGATACTTACGCAGCGCAACAGAACCTCCGCGCTTTCTTCGATAAAAGCTCCCACGCTCGTCATTCACGGCACCGCCGATCCCCTGGCCCCGGTGGAGGGGGGAAAGGAAACAGCCGCCTGTATACCCGGCGCCGAACTGATGCTGATAGAGGGAATGGGTCATGATCTGCCCCACGACGGCGCGTGGCCGAAAATCGCCGAAGCCGTGGCGGCCCATACACTGAAGGCGGCTCGGCTTTTGCCTGCTTGCACCCAAAGAGATTAGCAAAGATGATCGCCTCTATAATTTTTCAACCTTGCCCGGTCTTCGGCCACCTTCTCACCGGGAGCCCGGGGATAGAAAATGCTCCTTCTCATCAAAGGCGAGGGTATATAAATGCTCCCTCTCCCCCCGGGAGGGTCGGGGTGAGGGCAAAACTGATTTATAATAAACGGGAATATTATTCTTAATCTTACAGTGGAGGGGTAGTTTTCATGAAGTTTTCAGGCAGATTCTGGCAGACAGTGGAGAAGTTTGTCCGTTACATCTACAATGAAACAGGGCTCCCCGCAATCGTCTGCAACGAAAAGGGAGTTATAACAAAAGCCCACGATGCCAAGAGAATAGGGAGCATCCATAACGGATCTCTCAAAATACTCAGCGGCGAGGCGGCGGAATATGCCGTAACATCCGAGGAAGCGGCGAATAACAGACTCCTCCGGGAAGGGTACAACTGCCCGATCGTGATTGAAGGAACCCGGGTAGGAACAATCGGTATTGCCGGATCGTTGGAAATAACCAAACCACTTGCTAAAATCGCCGCAGTCGCCCTTGCCTCGTGGATCCGCGAGGTAAACCAGCAGGAGGTACTCCGGGAAACATCCGAAAATGTTTTCAACAATATCAAGAAACTCGATGAAAGGATCAAAGATATCAGCGAGAAGTTCCGGATAATGGGCCTTGAAATGACAATGGCGTCCAAACGGGCAACAGAAAAGGCAAACGCCACCGGACAGATTGTCGCCACCGTTCAGGATATTGCCCAGCAGACCCAGATTCTCAGCATTAACGGCTCGATTGAGGCGGCGCGGGCCGGCGAATACGGCAGGGCCTTCGCCGTCGTTGTGGACGAGATGGGAAGCCTGGCGCAAAGCACGAGCGAAGCCACATCAAAAATACAGGAAACCGTTTCGGAAATCCTCAATGCCATCAAAGCCGTTCACTCTTCCATAGACAAGTCATCCTCCCTTTTCCAGGATAACGTAAGAATGATTCAGGAAATCACCCCGATGATGCAGTCTTTGAGCACGAGCATCATGCAATTGGAATCAACCTTCAAGATGGATTGACAAGGAAGGTCCACCCCCAAAAAAGGAGAGCTCCATGGACAGGATCAGTAAATTCTTTTCCAGGGCCGTAGGTTTTGCCCAAAAGGATATCTGGCGAATCAGGCTTACGGAACTGTCACCGGGAAAATCATTTCTGATTAATCTCTTACGGGTATTGATCCTGTCGATTCGCGGCTTCGACGAAGACAAGTGCCAACTCCGCGCCTCGGCTCTCACCTTCTATTCGCTCATTTCAATAGTCCCGGTTGCGGCAATGGCTTTCGGCATCGCCAAGGGGTTCGGTTTCGCAAAAATGCTCGAGGCCCAACTGCGGGACAAACTGGCCGGGCACGAAGAAGTTTTCAACAAGATCGTTCAGTTTTCTGATTCGCTCCTCGAAAACACCAAGGGAGGACTGATAGCCGGCGTCGGCTTGATCGTCCTCTTCTGGGCGGTGATCAAGGTTCTGGGACAAATTGAAGATGCGTTCAATGATATCTGGGGCATCAAGGAAAATCGACCCCTCAGCCGGAAATTGGGCGACTATCTCTCGATCATGCTCATCTGCCCAGTACTGGTTATCCTCGCCAGCAGCGTCACCGTCTTCGTAACCACCCAGGTCACCCTGATCCTGGAAAAGATTGCCATTCTGGGAAGTTTCAGTTCTCTGATTTTTTCCATGCTGGAACTGCTTCCCTTCTTCCTCCTGTCGGGTCTTTTCACCTTTATCTATCTATTCATGCCCAACACCAAGGTCCGGTTTCCGGCCGGTCTCACAGGGGGCATCGTGGCCGGGCTCCTTTTTCAGTTAGTCCAGCGGGCATACATAACATTGCAGGTGGGAACGGCGAGCTACAACGCCATATACGGCAGTTTTGCGGCGCTTCCCCTATTTCTCGGCTGGTTGCAGATAAGCTGGCTGATTGTTCTGTACGGCGCAGAACTATCCTTCGCCCACCAAAATGTGGATACTTACGAGTTCGAACCGGACGCGCGCCAGGCAAGTCACCGCCTCAAAACGCTCCTCTCCCTCCAGATCGCCCACCATCTGGTAAAGACCTTTGCCAGGATCGAGCCTCCCCCGACAGCAAGGCAAATTTCCCGCGATCTCGAACTCCCGATCCGCTTAGTCAACGAAATCCTCTTCGACCTGGTTAGCAGCGGCATTCTGTCGGTGACCGAAACGGAACGGGACAAGGAACGGGCCTTCCAACCGGCAAGGGACATCCACGACCTGACCATTCAGCAGGTAATCGAGGCAATGGAGCTACGGGGAATCAACACGATGCCCTTCGCCCACACCCCGGCCTTTATCGCCCTGTCCGAAGCCATGACCTCTTTCAAGCAGGCGATAGAAAAACTCCCGACGAACAAACCGCTGCAAGAAATATGATTTTTCTTCATGAAAAAAGGACACTGAGACCAGTCAGCCTGTCATTACATACACCTGTAGAAATGCTGCCGGAGCAATAAAAAAACCGAGGAGGGAAAACTTCTCCTCCTCGGTTCCGGCAAACGCTATAATGCTTTTTATAAGAAGCTTCTGCTGGCGATCCTTAATTCAGGGTATTGGTTACGGTTCCATCGGCAGCCACGATGTAATTGCCGCCAAGGTTTGAACTGGTAATGGTGATCACCCCGGGCGTTCCTGCGGATGCACCCGCTGCGATTGTGATTGTATTTCCGGCACTCGCTTTGATAGTTGTATAAGTAGTTCCGGCAGTTGTACCTGTAATGGTTTCAGCCGGGGGAGTATCAGCGGGATGCTCGCCTGCCCATGCCGTAACCCCCGTCAGGGCATTCTTCCCATCCGCAACGCAACTGGCAATGTAACCCCTCTTTTTATAAGCGGTGAACTGGGGAATGGCGATGGCTGCCAGGATCCCGATGATCGCGATAACTATCATGAGTTCGATCAGAGTGAAACCTTTGCTGTTTTTCTTGTAGAATGCACTAATCATTTTCGTTCTCCTTTATGTTTGATTGGTTGAATCTCAATATTGGGTAATTCCCCGATTACAAGATTACGCCACTTTTTCCTTAACCACCCCCTTTTCGTCTGAATTACCTGATTTTCATTTAAGTCATTGCTGACTATGCAAGCAACGATCATGCCATTATTTTCCATCCAGCGGATCACCAAAACAAGATATTATATACTGTGTTATTCAGGACGCTTATCAACAGCAAAGTCGATAGGGCAATCTAACACTGTCTTCCACTTTGTCCGTTTTCTTTGATTTTTGCGGATTGATCCGTGATTTTCCCGGATTCACCTTCCTTACGTCCCGGATATCCATCTCCACATGATCACGGCATAATGGAAGCGCCTGTTTCAACGGGCGGCAATGGCGGCCGCGGCGTCAAACCCGCTCTTTACGCAGTCCCCGATACCGATGCCGTGATAACTGCAGCCGATCAGAAAGACTCCCGGGTGCATCCCGCATTTTTCGTCTATGGCGGCGATGCGTTCGATGTGGCCTACGGTATATTTGGGCATCCCCTGAAACCAGCGGTAAACCCTGGAAAAGACCGGCGGCGCCGCAATGCCGATCAGCTCTCTCAGTTCTTCCAGGACGATAGCAAGCAAGGACTCATCGTCCAGCGATACGAGCTCCTCGTGATGACCGCCGCCGACAAAACTCCGGATCAGCGTCGCATCTTCCGCCGCCCGGTGCGACCATTTGACGGAACTCCAGGTGCAGGCGTTGATTCTCCGGTTCTCGACGCGGGGAACGATGAAACCGAAGCCGGGGAGCGGCTTCTTGATGTCCTCTTTCCGGAAGGCAATCGAGACCGTCGCGGAGGATGACCAGGCGATTGCGGAGAGTCGGCCGCAGAGCTCTTCATCCAGCTTGCCGAGGATTTCCTTTGTTATGTACGCAGGGGTGGCGATGACCACGGAATCGAATTCAGATGTCGAACCATCGCTAAAGGTCAGGCGGTAGCCGCTTCCTTTCTTCTCCACGGAAACCACAGCCACACCGGTCCGAATTCGCTCTGCGCCTATGTATGACAGGCACCCCTGCGCCAGCTCCCGCATACCCCCTTTGAGCGACATGAAATAGGTCATCCTGGGGCCCGCGGGGTTCGGCGGCGGCATCCTTTTCATCGCAGCGACCATCCCTTTTATCAGGCTGCCGGATTTCCGCTCCATCTCGACAAACCGGGGAAACGTGGCCAGCACGCTCATGTTGTCGGGATTGGAGGTGTGAATCCCCGCGACCAGCGGCTCCGCAATCTTCTCCAAGCACTCCCTGCCCAGCCGGCGCGTAACGAATTCGGCAAGGCTTTCGTCCTTCGTATCTTTTCGGGGCGGGACGAAGAGTTCCATCCCCATCCGCACTTTGCCCGGCCAGGAGATTAGTCGGGACCTGGCAAGCGGCATGATCATCGTGGGCACCATCAGCATGACCCCTTCCGGCAGAGGATGAAGCCGCCCTCTGGAGTAGATGAAGGTGCCCTTGCGCTCATCGTTGGAACAAAGCATCCGGTCGGCAAGCCCCACTTTTTTGATCAGTTGCACCGACCAGACCTTCTCCGGCAGGTAGCTGTCGGGTCCGCCTTCGATTGTAAAGCCGCCAATCTTTTCGGTAAAGAGCTTGCCTCCGACGGCGTTTTCCTTCTCGAAAAGCGTAAAGTCGAAGCCTTTTTCCTTCAAGGCAACGGCGCAGGCCAAGGCGGAGATGCCGCCGCCGACTATGGCTATTTTCTTATCATTCATCAGCATTAACCCTGGTTACGATCTTTTTCAACGCCCGGATGAAAGCAGCCCCGGCATTGAGAGAGGCGATCCGCCGGAACGATAGCCCTTTTGCCAGGGCGTACTGCCGGTGGGTGATGTCGATATCGAAGAGAGTTTCGATGTGGTCGGCGGTAAAGCCAATCGGCACCTGAATGATTTCTTTAAAACCGGCAGCGGCGATAGCCCCGATTTTTTCCTCGACGGTCGGGGTGATCCACGGTTCCGGCTGACGCTCCGGGATGCTCTGCCAGCCGAGCGCATGATTCCGGATGCCGGCGCTGACGGCAACCCGCTCGACGGTTTCCTCGATCTGCCGACGGTACGGCTCGTCTGCATATTTCAGCGGCAGGCTGTGCGCCGAGAAAAGATAAAACGCCCGCTCGTCGATCCCCCCGCCGCGGATCTGCTCCACCCAGCTTGCAATGAAAAGCGGCTCATCATGCCAACTGTGGATAAATTCGACCGGCACACAGAGGGCTTGCTTTTCAATATGGGATTTTGCCACGTCGATGTAATTTCCGGTAGTGACGCTCGTATAAAAAGGAGAGAGCAGCAGGAACAGAATCCGCTCCGCCCCCCGTGCCGCGGCATTATCCAGGGCCTCTTCAATCGAAGGCCGGGAATGGCGGAAGGCGGAAATACAGAAATACTCGCCTCCCAGCGCCTCACCCAAGGCCTTTGCCTGTTCCTCGGTAATGCAGGCAAGCGGCGAAAAACCGCCGATCAAACGGTAGCGCTCGCTTACGGCCTTCAGCGCCGGCGGGGGCAGTTCCCTGCCAATAAAATTTCTGATGAACTCCGGAATTTCCTCCGGGGCGCGGGGGCCGCCGAGAGTCACAAGGATGACAGCGGTTTTCATTTTCTTGCACTCAGCTCATGAACAGTGTCAATCATGTATTTAACGTTGTCGACGGGCGCGGTCGGCAGGATGCCGTGGCCGAGGTTGAAGATGTGGCCGTTCCGGTTTTCCGCCTTGGCGAGGACCTCCTGCACCCGACGTTTGAGGTACTCGCGCGAACCGTAGAGGGCCACCGGATCGAGGTTGCCCTGAACGCCGGACTCATAATTCAGCGCCTTCCAGGCAGCGTCGAGCTCGGTGCGCCAATCCAGACCTATCACATCTCCGCCCGCTTCCTGAATCAGCTTGAGCAGATGCGAAGCGTTGAAGGCAAAATGGACGTGCGGCGCCGAGGCGTCCAGCGATGCCAGCAGCCGTTTCTGGTGGGGCAGCACAAACTCCCGATAATCGGCCTGTGAAAGGCATCCGACCCAACTGTCGAACACCTGCACGGCCTGAGCGCCCGCCTTGATCTGGTCATTCAGGTAAACGATGACCATGTCGGTCAGCTTTTCCATCAGCAAATGCCAGGTAGCGGGCTCCTGATACATCATGGTTTTTGTGAACAGATAGTTCCTGGAACCGCCTCCCTCGGTGATGTAGCTCGCCAGCGTGAACGGCGCTCCCGAAAAACCGATCAGCGGAACTACGCCGTTCAGCTCGCGCCTTGCCATCCGGATGGCGTCCATCAGATAGGCCATCTCTTCCATCGGGTTGATCGCCCGGATTTTTTCCACATCGGCCCGTGTCCGGACTGTGTTGTTGATCCTGGGACCGTCGTCCTTGGTGAATTCGAAATCGATCCCCATCTTTTCCAGCGGCAGCAGGATATCGGCAAAGATGATGGCGGCGTCGATTTCAAAGCGCCGGATGGGTTGCAGAGTAAGTTCGACGGCAAGCTCAGGCGTCTTGCACACCTCAATGAAGCTGTGTTTGGTCCTTACAGCCCGGTACTCCTGAAGGTAGCGCCCCGCCTGCCTCATGATCCAGACGGGCGTGCAGTCCACACTCGCTTTTTTACAGGCATTCAGATATCTGTCGGCTCGTGACATAAACGTTGATCTCCTCAGTTAATTGGGGTGCGTATATAAATCAGATGACGCCAAAAAGATAGTGGTTAATTACGCCAGGGCATGAATACAAACGGCAGGCAGCTCAATTCTCTCAACATCTGTGCGGCCGCAGCCATCCGCTACCTCTTCCCCCCCGCCAACAATAATCGGGGACAGCCACTGACTTATTATTTGATCGGCGGCTGCTCCAGCAATGACGACCGCCCGGCTTTGCCCCTCGTCATTTTCAATTGATATTTCCGCTCAAGATGATCCACGAATGCCGCATCGCCCAAAGGCCGGTTCACAGGAGACTCACGATGCACCGTTTGGTGATTTTGACAGGCGCCTCTTTGAGCGCTTGCGCCCCCAAGATGGTTACGAAAGGTGATAAGTTCCCTCTTTTGTACCAGTATCCCCCCTCTTCGATCCTGATACTGCCGCCCATGAACGAGTCCACAGCAGCGGAGGCAAAGGATTATTACGCCACAACCATACAGGAGCCCCTTTCCTTCCGGGGATATTATGTTTTTCCATACGAGATTACAACCGACATTCTGAAGATGGACGGGATATATGACTCTGAATTAATGAAGGATATCCCTCTTTGGTTCCTCCGCGAACCGGAGGCGCCGAAGAATCAAAAGGGCAACGTGCAGCCGGCTTATCGAATGCAGATCGAGGGAGTGCGTTTTTACGGGATGAACCAGGGGCGCAGGGTGATCTCAATCACTGCCGACCGATTCACCCTGGGACGGGGCAAGATCGGCTTTTTCAGCACCGGCCTCACCAGGAAGGCGCTGTTTGAAAACGCGATTATCGAGATTTACTCCGATACCCAAGCTGCCCCTCCGCCTCGCGCAACGCCATTCCCGGAAGGCGGTCCGAAAAATGTCCCTTCTGAGCCAATTGCAAAACCATTTGTCATTCCCGAATGTTTCTATCGGGAATATGGTTTTTCAAGCAGTTAGAACCAGATTCCCGCTCAGAATCGTTGCGGGAATGACAAGAATGGGGAGTTTTGCAATTACCTCTTCTGAAAGAAAATTTGCTTTCAACGGCATCTTTGCCGA
>CAZKHU010000100.1:0-10311 GCA_964552725.1 uncultured Syntrophus sp. | reverse complement strand
TTACTTATTTCCTGTCCGGCAGAACATCAAGTACCCGTTCATCCAATACCCCGGCCCCGGGACAAGCCGTTGGCAGGTTGTCAATCTATGGAAATTCTCCGGGCATCGCTTTCCGGGAAAGGGTATTCCATCTGTCTGGCCGCTGCCCTCGCGATGGCGTCTCCAAAATGGCGGGCAACGACCTTCAGCGACATATCGATGCCGGCGGAGATGCCGGCGGAGGTGAAAAGGTCTCCATCCTCAACGAAATGCAACTGCCGCTCGACGCGGGTTTCCGGAAACAGCTCCTGCATCCATGCAAGCGAGCGCCAATGCGTTGTCGCCCGCTTGCCGTCGAGGAGGCCGGCCTTCCCGAGCAGCAAGGCGCCGGTGCATACCGAAGCGAGGGTTTCAACCTGTTTTGCGCGCTCGGCAATCCAGCCGAGGAGACGCTCATTGTTCATTTCCGCTCTCGTTCCCCAGCCACCGGGAACAACAAGGATATCGAGCGGCGGGCAATCGTCGAATGAGTAGTCCGGGCAGACCTTCATCCCGCCGGCGGTAACAAGGATGTCTTTAGTTTCGGCAACGATAAAAACATTGAAGGGAGAAAGTTCTTCCCGCCGTTTCTGCTCGTTCAAGCGGGTCACGGAAAAGACCTCAAAGGGTCCGCAATAATCGAGCACTTCCACGTCCTTGAAGACGACTATGCCTGTCTGCTTTCTTGTCTCCATAGCTTATCATCCTCTGCGGACGGCTGGCTTTCAGGATCGCTAATCGCCCCTTTTAAAGACGACGGGGCGATTCCGGTCGTCATTTCCCGCCGTCAATTTCCGCAAAGACCTCCCGGGCAACTCCCATCGCATCAAGCGCGGCGGGAACCCCGCAATAGATGGCGCTCTGCATGAAAACCTCCATCATTTCCTCTCTGGTGACGCCGTTGTTGAGCGCCCCTATCACATGCAGTCTGATTTCATGCGGACGGTTCAGAGCCGTAAGCATGGCAAGATTGAGAAAGCTTCTGGTTTTACGGTCAAGTCCCGGTCTTGTCCAGATCTCGCCCCAGCAATATTCCGTCACCAGCTCCTGCATGGGGCGGGTGAATTCGTTGGCCGAACGCAGCGACTTTTCGACATATTCATCCCCCAGAACGGCCTTCCTGACGGCCAGTCCCTCTTCATAGCGTTTCTTCTCCATCTCCATGCTCCTCGTTTCAGTTATTTCACCATTGTGAATATAAGCCTCCGCGAAATTGCCTGTCAAGAAGATATTGCCCCGCCGGCCACAATCCTTGCAGGTTCAGGCTTAAAAGAGGTCTGTTCTCTCCTGATCCCCCAAACGGGAAAGCTTGAAATCCGTATTGGTTTTGAAATAGAGTCCGGCGATCCCTTTCTCGTAGCTCCCCTCGAACTGGAGCTTGAGATTGGCCTCCTCCAGCGACTTCCCCAGAACCCGCTCCCGATATTTGAGACGGTAGAGGGCCGTATCGACGCTGGGACTTGAGAGGAGCGGCTTGGCCTCCAGATACCCTCCGAAGTGGTAGGGTTTCTTCTCGATCTCAGCCAGATCGAAGCTGTAGTTCTCGTCGGCGCGCAGAGGGAGCGGCCAGAACAGCAAGCCCAAAAGGAGCGTGAAGACCTCATCCTTGAACTCCCGCTTCTTGAGCCCGGCAAAGATCATAACCGATTTGTAGCCTTTGTAGAGGGGGCTGTCTGTTTCGATCACCGCCGGCCGCGTGATGCCGCCGCCAAAGTTCTTGACGTCCTTGAAATAGATTGTTTTGATAAGCATGTTCGCCTCGGTCCGGCACTCGATCTTCGTAGGCAGGACGCTCTTCTTGTCGGCCCAGATCTTCAGACGGTCATAGGCCACCGTCCTGTTTTTCGCCTTGAGAAAAAGCAGGTATTCGCCCCCTGTCTCATCGACCTTTTCCACGTCGTATTCCGCCGCGTAATCCAGGTTGGCCGTCGGTTCGTCGGCCAGCACCAGTTTGGGATTCGTCACCAGCGCCCGGGCAACGGCCACCCGCTGCTTCTGCCCTCCCGAAATCTGATCGGGCCGCTTGCCCCGTTGATCCTCCATTCCTACCGCCGCCAAAAGGGCGTTTACTCTCCGCTGCCGTTCCTGGGATGAAATCTTCTGCACCATCAAAAGAGGATATTCGATATTTTCGTAAACCGTCAAAACCGGCGGCAGGTTGAAGTCCTGGAAGATGAAACCAATGGTCTTTCCCCGAAACTCGGCGCTCGCCTTGCGTTCCAGGGAGGCCACATCGGCGTCGGATTCCTGATTCCCTGGATAAAGAGCAGAAAAATCTGCCATTAAAACTTTTATTGGCCGCCCCCGGCCAAATCACGCAGGCAGAGTGTGCCCGTCGGGGAGTTACCTTGTTCCCCAGCCGGGGACATAACCGTTCCTCATCCCTGCTCCACCGCGGATCATAGCCCCCCCATGTAAAACTGCGCCTTCATCAACTGTTCAGGCGTCAGAACCTTGCGCACCCCCAGACGGTAGGCCTCCATCTTCTCGATCAACTGATCCCGGAGATTCATGCCTTCCTTCTGGAGGACAATGATTTTCTCCTGATCCGGCGTCCTGGCAAGCCACAGAAGTCTTAGCTCCCCACTTCTTGCATAGAGCTGATCTTGAAGAGGCTTGATCTCCTTGAGATACGCTTCGCGCAGAGAGCTGATCTTTTGCATCTGTTCAACAGTCAGATCGAGGCCGCGCGCCGGGTCCATCATGGAATAACCGCCGGGCCCCCTGTCCAGCCCACCCGCCATCCCCCGATAGGCCATCGCCGGAGAAACCGCCACCGCCGCCAGAGAAATTACCGCTATGATCATTATCACTATCATCTTCTTCATTGCCTTACATCCTTTCGAGAGAATAACTTAAATTAGTTATACGGCGATATACATGCCAATAACTAATGATAATCATATTATTATATTTTCCTTGACAATTGCCTGCATAATTGACATAAAGAATGGTAATTATGGTTTGTAACATCTTTTGTGTAACCCCATAAAATCATGAATAGGTAGAAAAAAGGAGCTTTTCCTTCGATAAGGTTTGTACGCATAAGCCAAAGAAGGGAGAAAGCCATGAAGACAGGGATGGCATTATCGTAAGAACCGATATTTCAAGAAAATTCAAAAACAGCATAACACCTTTTTTAGATGCTTTGAAAAGATATTCTACAGACAGTTGGACAGTATCTGACGACTCTGATGAATCAGGGGACTCACCAATTTTCCGGGCAGGGGTCTTTGTAAAGGTTTGATAGTGCCATAATTAATTGTTTGCGAGGACAAGCTAAAATGATAACAGCCTACGAGGCGGAATTAAGGGCAAAAATCATCAAGGCGCTGGCCCATCCGGTGCGTCTGATGGTCATCGAATTTCTCTTGATTGGAGAGCGCTCCTTTTCAGAAATATTCAGGTTATTTAAACTCGATAAATCCACAATTTCCAAACATCTGCTCGTTCTTAAGGAATCAGGGGTCATTTCTTCAAAAAAAATCGGCAGGGAGATGCTCTATAAACTCGAAGTGCCCTGCGTGGCGGATTTTTTTCATTGCGCCACCCTCGTCATCGAAAAAAACGTAAATAAACAGCTTGAGTCTTTGTGTAAGTAATTTTTGGGCAACCGCGAGAATCGCTTTTTTCTGAAAACTTTTCCGACCCTTTTTGTGTAGCCGCAAACAGCGACCCACCCAAATCATCTGGGTTGTGCGAGAAGCCCCCCTGTTACGCAACTTGGTTTTTCAAGAGGAAGGGAGGAATTCCGGCCATCTCCAAAAGCCCAATATTGACCACGTCTGCCGCCGCTGATTTGAATAGAGGGACTACTAACGGTACAGCGGCAATACTGATCCCTCGAAGAATATTGCAAAGGCGGCGATTCCGGACAAAAATCCCCCCAAAGCCCAATAACGGTCAACCTTCGTGAAATTGGCGACAGATAGAATCAGGATGCACAAACCAAAAGCCAGACAGAAGTAACAATAGACGTCTTGAACTGCCTGGAACCGGACAAGGACGGTTTCTCCACCCAGCGCGCCGGAAAGGAGAATCATCCGCAGGCGTCGGACAAAATCGGCGTTGCGGCCCCCCGGCGGCAGAGAAAGAACAAGAAGGACAACCATAAAGATAATCCCGATCACTTTCAGTTTGAGACCCATAAAAGTCCCCTGGAGAGAGGAGCAACCGGTTTCGCAGACATCGTAAAAGATCATCAGCCCAATACCGATGGCGGGAAAAACGATATTGATGATTTTCAAGACATGCCCCTTAATCATCTGCTGTCCTTTGCAAAATCGGGATGTTCCCGGCTAATAATCATCTATGTCAGGTCTTTGAGGGCATTTATGATCTCCGGCCCCCCGACGAACGTCTTCTTTTGACCGTTCCTGATAACGACGCAGGAGGGCGTCGCCTTGATCATGTCTTCCGTGATCAGGGCATTGTAGCGGTCAAAAACGGGTTTGGGATCCCAGACGCTGTAGGCTATTCCCCTTTCCCTGAATAGCGCCTCAATCCGCTCCTGGGTCGTCATCTCCTTGTTTATGGAAGCCTCAATGAGAATATCCCGAACCCGGAAGATATGCTCCAGAGCATTGTTTTGCCGGATGGCATAAAGGAAATACCGGGAGTAAAGGGGTGAATAACGGTATATTGGCGTATCGACCAGCAGCAGGCGGATCGCGTTTTTCTTGACCAGGTCTTTCAAAATCTTTTCAACGTCTGGTTCCATAGCCCGGCAGGGGGGACAGAAATAATCAGTGTAGAGCCGCACCTCGACAGGCCCCGAGCCGTAAGAGGGAAACGGCTGCTTTCGGTCCTCCGTCCATCCGCGCCCCGCGGCTGCAAGACTTGCCAGCGCCATGAAAAACATGCAAAGCGTCAGCGCCTTTTTTAATCCCATATTTTTCTCCTTATCCAATGGTCATGCCAATCAGGATAATGAACAGGCGCAAAGCCAAGGAAAACAGCGAAAATCATCTCGCCCCTGATATCAGTTGCGGCATGACGCAACAGTGGCAGTACCCATAACAGAAATTCATCAGCTATTCAAGGCATGGGAAGCACCAAAATCCACCACCTGATTTGAAAAACGCACTCGACACCTAAGCTCAGGGCAATAAAATAAAAAATTTTACCTTGACAAAATTTTGGTTAGTTGGCATAAGCGCCAACTGTGAACGATCATAGGAAAATGATAATAATATGCTTTTAAATAACCACTTTAATGTCAACGAGGAAGGCAACGGTCCGAAGTAGATGGCTGATTTCTGGAGTGAAAAAACTCCCTGTTGGGATTTTTTGGGTTGCACGAAACGCGTTTATTCACGTTGCGCAGCATACAAAGACAGAGAACGCCCCTGTTGGGAGGTTGCCGGAACGGAGTGTCGGAAGATTCTCAATTTTAACTGGGAATGTAAGGATTGCAGGGTCTTCAAAATTTACGGTCATCTTGACCCATAGTGTCACGAATTTCTATTTCTTAACTGGGAAGAGGGCTCTTTCCACACCTGGCCCGACCAGACTCACGACCGGACCCGCTCGATGGGGATACCCGAGCTTAGCAGCCGTTCATCTCAATCCATCGTTATCCTCCTTTGCCTTAATTGCAGTGGGTGCATTGCTCCATCTCGCCCGCCGAGACAGGCAATATCTGGATCGTGGGGTGGTTGATCCCGTACTTTTTGCTCAGCATCTCCAGAGCAGTGCGGATGATCTCTGTGTGGTCGGAAGACTCCCCGCCCGACTTAAGATGCGCGGAGAGCAGCCTTTGCTCGGAACCGGACTCCCAGATGTGGAGATCGTTCACCTCCGCTACGCCGGAAATCGCCAGCAGATCATTCTTCACATCGAGGAAATCAATGCCCTGCGGGACGGAGTCCATCAGAGAATCGACCGCTTGCCGGACAATCTTGTAGATCTCACGGCCGATGACCAGGCAGATCACCAAGGATAGTATGGGATCAATGATGCGCCAGTCGAAGGCCATGATCAAGAGCGCGCCCACGATCACCGCGAGAGAAAACAGGGCATCCTGGAGCGAATGGAGCCAGGCGCTTTTCATGTTGATGTTCCGCGCCGACATCTCCTGCAAGAGCAGCGTCGCCGCACCGTTCCCGACAAAGGCCACGACGGCGACCCAGAGCATCACCTGTCCCTGGACTTCCGCAGGCTCCGTGAACCGCTTGAGGGTTTGCCAGAAAACAAAGGCGATCACGACGGACAGACCGATGCTGTTGACGAAGGCGGCAATAAACTCGACCTTCCGGTAGCCGTAGGTCTTTCTCTCGTTGGGCGGACGAAGGGCGACCCTCTCTGCCCAATAGCTGAAAAGCATGTGCGCAATATCGCTCAGGTTGTGGATGGCGTCCGAGATCAGCGCCATGCTCTGGATCAGCAGGCCGAACACCATCTCGAAGGCAACGATCCCGCCGTTAATCACGATGGCAAAGATCAGATTTTTCAGCGATGCCGGCGTTTCGTGGCTGCGGCCGTGACCGGAGGCATGGTCATGATCATGGTCGTGATTATTGTCATGTTCATGATTGTGTTCCATTGTTGCTGCCTCTCGTTATTTGTAATAAACTTCCATGATTGCCTGTTTTAAGGCATTGGAAATTTTCTCCGTATCGCTCTGCGCATTCAGGTTGAAATTTTTCTGTATCTCCAAATCCTTGGAAAGAGTGATATGCTTGTCTACTTCAAAATCGGCCTTTTTCAGGGTTTTCAGGGCGCAATGCATTGGACAACCGTCGATCGCGACAATTCCCTTCGCCTCCCGCGCCGCCTTGGTTATGTTGGCAAGTCCGGCAGAAATGCTGGCCAAACAGAGCAGCGCCGCCTTTTCATAACCCAGTTCGTTGGCAGCAGAGACGCTGCCGGCCATGGTCGCCTGTCCAACATTGGAAGCTCCCGCGCAATAGAAAACCGCGACCGGACTTTTTCTTGCCGCAACCTCGATGCCCTTGGTCTTTTTGTCCATGTAAGGCAGATACCAGTTTTCCTTTTCTTTCTTTTCCGCATCCATTTCATTCAGAGACTTTGCACCATCGCTCCCATTGAAAACTTCTTTCTGCATAGCTTATCCCTCCGTTTTTTTAATCTTTATATTGCGAACCGAAGAAACAGCCGCCCCGATAAAGCTCAATCCGGCGGCTATATAGTACACATATTTGACGCTTTGCAGGAACGCCGCCCCGTCATGTACGGGACGCACCCCCATAAAGGCGGTAAACAGGGAAACCGAAAAGGCAATCCCGATCACCATACCGATATTTTTGATCAGTTGGGTGATCCCGTTGGCCGCCCCCAGCTTGTTTTTGGGAACGCTTCCCATGATGCCGCTGTTGTTGGGCGATTGAAACAATCCCAGAGACAGCCCCATAAGCGCCACATAGACCAGGATCAGAACAATCGGGGTTTGCAGATTGATATTCGCCAGCAGAATCAGCGCAATTCCGTTGATGACCAATCCCGTCGTCGTCAAAATGGCCGAACCGATTCTATCCGACAGGGCGCCGCTGAAGGGCGAAACAACCGCCATCGCCACCGGAAACGCCATCATGTAAAAACCGGCGGTTTGGGGTGAAATCCCCAGAACTTTTTGGTAGTAAAAAGGGATCAGGACGGCCGGGGCGAACATCGTCACAAAGGAAAGCAACGAGGCGACAACCGAGGTTGAAAAGACCCAATTCCGGAAGAGGTTCATATGAACCACGGGATGCATCTTTCCTTTTTCAATGACGATAAAAAGAACGAACGACGCAACAAAGATCATGATGCTCATGAAGACCAGCGGCGCTCTGATGCCCATGCCGGCAAGATTGGAAAACCCGTAGATAAAAGTGACGACCGAAACGACCAGCAGCAGGGAACCGACCAAGTCAAATCGATAGCCGCTTTCCCGGGCTTTGTGGTCGCGGGGTATGGCGATATAGGAAACGATGAAACCGGCGATGGAGACCAGAAAAGTCAGATAAAAGACCGACCGCCACCCCCACAGACCGATCGCCATCCCGCCCAGTGGCGGCCCGGCGATGCTGCCGATAGCCATCATTGTCACCAGCAACCCGAGGTTTCTGCCTCTTTCGGAAGGCGGGTAATTTTCTGTGGCAATCGCCATCCCATTGGCCATCACCATCGCCCCGCCGATGGCTTGCAGTATCCGCATCACGATAAGCATGGGCAGGCTCGTCGAAAAACCGCAGAACAAGGTGAAGATGGAAATCACGAAAAACCCCATGTTATAAATCTTACGTCGCCCGAAGTGGTCGGCCACGGCGCCCAATATCGGCAGCAGGGCCGACATGACCAGAAGATAGACTGAGGTAATCCACTGCACCTCGGCGATATCAGTCCCGAACTGCCCGGCAATCACCGGAAGGCCGACGTTGACCACCCCGCTGTCGAACATGGACATGAACGCGCCAATCATGACCGTATAGAGAATGAGTCTGGAATGGGCATACTGTTTTTTCTGCGTCATACAAAATTTCCTTCCTTCACCAGTTTGGCCCCCGAAACCGCTTTCACGACTTTGAACAATCTGTTCATCTTACCTCTTATATATTCCAATCATCGAATATTATAGCCCTGGGACTTTTGTCAAGTGAAATTTTATTATCCTTGTATAAACATGACATTAATCATCATAATGTCATGTTTTCTTAAATCATTTATATTTCTGTATTTGAATATTTAGGCGGGCGCGGCTATCGGTCGCCCACCACGCCTACCGGAAAAACGGGAAATTGTGCCCGCTCTTCAAATTCTTCCCGCTTCATCACCTTTCTGCTGCAACTTCACATTGACACATGGACGATCTTCTCCTAAAGTATCCGCAAGTAAATACCGGCAAAAATGTTTATAACGTGTTCGCGCCATACCAAATCAAAGGAGAATTATGTGTATATCAGACAAAGTGAAAACCAATACCGGGTGCTGAACGGCTCCGGAAGATGCCGGTGCGCATCTTGAACAAGCGAGCGACCTGGCGGTAAAACCGGAAAAAAGTGAATCCGTCATAAACAGGACTGAGCATTGCATGGTCTGCGGCGCCACCCTTGACTATCTCGATCAGACAGAGGAGATGGTTTGCGCCTTTTGCGGAAAGCGGGAACAGGGACAGATAAAATGCCCCGGAGGACATTTTATCTGTGACACATGCCATAACAAGGACGCAGTCAAAATTATTAAAGATATTGCCTTTGCTACAAAAATGACCGCCCCCTTCGCAATCGCGGATTTGATGATGGACAATCCCGATCTGCCGATGCTCGGATGCCAGCATGCCTACATGGCGGGCGGCGCGTTGATGGCGGCGCTCAAAAATCATCTCCCCGGCAAAATCACCGGACAGTCAATAAAAGAAGCGTTCAGCAGAATTGACAAGCAGGCCCACGGCGGATACTGCGGTCTGACGGGCGTTTGCGGAATTTCTCCGGCAATCGGGGCATGCTTTGCGGTGCTTAACGCATCCCGATGCGGCAAGGACCGCGAACAAAGAGTGGTGATGGAGACCGTAACGCGGGTTTCAAGGGTCATCACCGATCTCACTGGGCCAAGCTGCTGTAAGGCCTATTTGTGGGCGGCGCTTTCCGTTGCCATTGCCGCTCTGAAGGAAAACTTTTCAATAGAGCTGCCCGGCCGGGAGGGCATTCTTTGTTCGTATAGCCGGAAGCATCCCCACGGCTGCAGAGACGCCCTCTGCCCCTATTTTCCCAAAGGTCAATGACCTCCTTGAGAATAAACCGGGATTGAACATATTATTGTTTTTCCCTCGGCATGAAAAGTCCTTTTCCTTCACCCGATCATAAAAGGACGATAAACCTCCTTGCCTTTTTTATCGAAGAAGATCTGTGTGGGAATGGTCTGGATGCCGAAGCGCCTGGCCGGCGCGTCATTTTTCCATACATCGAGGAAAACCACTGCCGCCTTTCCAGCATACCGTTTTTCCATCTTCACCAGAATCGGCGCCATCATCTTGCAGGGGATGCACTCTCCGGCGCCCAGATCAATCATGGTCACCATCCCTTTAACGGGAACTTCCGCCAAGGATGCCGCACCGAGCATCCCCGACGAAGCTGCAAGCATAAGCAGAACAGCGAGACAGAGGATGCCGGCCATAATTTTTGAGCTATTTATTTTCATTTAAATACTTTCCATTGAGGTAATTGCAAAACTCCCCATTCTTGTCATTCCCGCAACGATTCTGAGCGGGAAAGCGGAGCTTAATGTTCATAAAACGAAGCTTAATGTTCATAATCTGGTTCTAACTGCTTGAAAAACCATATTATGAACATTAAG
>CAZKHU010000099.1:0-10442 GCA_964552725.1 uncultured Syntrophus sp. | reverse complement strand
ACGATACATCCGGTGGCTAAAGACATATATATGAGCGGAGCACGGCACAACCTCTATTGCGGGAATCACTTTATTGATTATGGTTTGTAATATTGCATAATTAATGAACGGTATCAAGTAAACATTTCAGGAAGGAGCTCTTGCCACCGCCCATCCCTCAAAAATGCCATATTTCAACCAGAACTCAGCAATATACCTTGATAATCATAATTGCAAATTTATATTTCATGCCGTGTAAAACGTGTCCCCCAGTCCGACCATGGGAGCTCGGTAGCCTCACCAATATGACTATAGGAAAACGCAATGGGCAACCTGAAGCATTCAGTTCCCAGACAAAGGCACCTTAAGGGAATCGAGGAAACCTGCCGGCGGTTGTAATGATAGCAACCCATATTTTGCCTCGAATATTACACAATGGAGTGATTGACCATATTTCCCAGCGTTACGTTGATAGGTTCAAACTGTTCTTGCCGAATATAACCATTCATTTTTCCCATATAGAAATTAGCGTCAAGAAAATATCACTAATCATGATGGTCATTACCGGCAAGAGTCATCAGCGATTCTTTTTCCAAACAAAATGCCCTTACGAAAAATGATCCTTATCATTGACTTCCTGAAATAGCTGCTTATATTAAGTCACAGTTAAATCAAAATAATACGGCATCCTCATCAGATAGAATATTAAGATCGGATGAAACCAGGAATGGTTGAATGGACCATTTTATCGGCGGTTACCAGTACAGGATTTTAACGATTCAATGAGATTATGAAAGGGAGAAGAATACAGCAATATGAACAGCATTAAATTCAATCAGGCGACAAAGGAAATCGAGATCAAAGGCTCAGAGTCTTTTATTGAATCCAATTTTGATAAGATCGGGGATCTGCTTACCGAAAGTCATAGAATTGTTAAGGCAAAACGATCAGCAACGACAAAATTAGAGGAGAAACCAATCCTATGGGTTGAAACCATTGAACCTCATGCCATCGAAACGATAGAAATTCAGGGCGTAATAGAGACTCCGGCAATAGCGCTGGCAACGCAACAGGGTATTCTTGAAGCTTCACAGGAACCGAAAGTGATGCGGCCACCGGCTCGGAAATATTTCAACACACTGGGAAAATTGATCAGGAGCGAAGATACATTGATTAACAAAGAACAAGTCTCTGATCCTATCAGGCAGATCTCGCGAGGGATATCGATCACTTCACTGAAAGAGAAGTTTGGATTGTCCAAACAACAGATTGATGTAATTATCAGGGACGCTGAAAGGCAAGGCAAGGTCAGACGGGATCTGGATGGATTGCATATTTGTGAGTAATTTGCAGTGCCGAAGGGTTAAAGAAATTAAGAAAATGAAATTTTGATCCGACATGCGGTGCAAGTTTCAGGTTGTTACCGGTACAGCCATAGTGCCCAGCTTGACAGCGACGACATCCAGAAGATCTCGCCAAATTTCCATTAAAATTTACCCCGTATAGTAATTCATGATGGTCATCACCGGCAAGAACCAGCAGCGATTCTTTTCGAAGGTTTGCTTTTCCTCTTATCCTGTGGTAGTACGCTGACCCGAAAAAGGAAACAAGCATGCCATCTGAAAATGAATATCTGATCGCCGAATCTGCTTTGAAGGATCTAAAAGAATGGTTCTCCCGATACGTTCAATCGTTCTATTCCGTTGATCCCATCGTCCAAGAAGCCTTGTTGCTGAAGGAAAAGCACTCTTTAAGGGTCTGTAATGAAATCCTGGATATCGGCAAGCAGCTTGACCTGAGCCACAACTACCTGCGACTTGCCGAAGGTATGGCCCTATTCCATGACATTGGCCGCTTCGAGCAATTCACCCGCTATCAGACCTTCGTGGACAAGAAATCAGAAAATCATGGAGAGCTGGGCGTCAAGGTGCTTCAGAAGGAGAATACGCTGGCGGCTTTGGATAAAGATACCCGTGAGCTGATCATGAAAGCCATCTCCTATCATAACCGTTTGAGCATCCCGGAGGATGAAAGCCATATCTGCACCTATTTCAGTAAATTACTCAGGGATGCAGATAAGCTGGACATCTTCAATCTGGTTTCAACCTATTATCACGTCAACCACACGGAAAGAAGTGCCGCCGTCGAGCTGGACCTACCTGATACAGACGAAGTTTCTGAAGAAATTTTGACCAGTCTCCTGGAAGGAAAAATGATCAGCATACAGCAACTGCGGTCGCTGAATGACTTCAAACTCCTGCAGATGGGGTGGGTTTATGACATCAATTTTCAGCCGACATTTCAGATGATTTATGAGCGGGGCTATCTCAAGAAGATCAGGGAAACGCTGCCAGCGTCAGAAAAGATTGACCAGATTTATTCCAAGCTCATGTCCTATCTCAAAGAAAAGTCCTGATTTTAGAGATCCTTAGTAGCTCTTGACGATTAAAAATCCGTTTCTACTTTCCCCTTTTACCCATATTGAAAAAAGGAGAAAGGAGCATTTTTATCATGATGGTTCGTACCGGCAAGATTCTTTTTCAAAAAACAATCGGAAGGTCAGTCTTGGATCATAAGGCATTCATCCCAATGAGGTAGAATTGCTGAATAGCCCTGGGCTGACTTTCCGTCATACAATTTCAGTGAATTTCCCTTTCCAGATCATCAATAGTTACATTCCAGAAGAGATCCTTCCAGCCGCTCACCACCCCTTCATCACCGCATACCGGACATATCCAGTGAATTTCTTCATCAGAAACCATTCGAATATCCAGCTTTCCAGTACAGGGTTTTCTCCCTGGTCTCCGGTCGCACTTCGGAAAAGATTTTATCGGAACAAATGATTCCACTGAAGAAGCAAAGATGATAATCTCTTTCAGCTTCGCCACCTTCTTTTTCAATTGCGGCATTGCCGGGCCATCTTGGGATTCGTTTAACCAATGCCGTATGTCAATTACCCACATGCTATATTATCCAATCCTATTGAATATTTCTTCAAATACATCAATCGGCTGAGCACCAACTATCTTATGCTTGTCGTTGATTATGAATGTCGGCACACCAGTCAGATTGATTTTTTCCCCTTCTTTTCTGGCTTCAGCCAATCGTGATCTGTAACGCTTTTCGGCAATTGCATTCATCATATCGCCCGCATCCATCCCGCATCTTACCGCAGCAGTCGCGATGATGCCAATATTTCCGATGTCATTGGCTTCAGTAAAATAGAATCGGAACATGGTTTCATGAAATCTTTCGTATTTACCCATATCGCGGGCATACTCAGAGGCTTCCAGAGCAAGACGTGAATTGGACAGGAGAGTTAGGTCGCCGAAAACAATGCCGAGTTCTTTGCCCCGTTGACGTAATTGGTCATACATCTTGGACACGTCATAACCTTTAAATCTTTCAGACAATAAAATGCCTTCAGGAGGAGTTTCTGGATGGAGTTCGTAACTGACCCAGGTGTCGTGGATGTCATAGGTTTCTTTTAACTTGTCGACAATGCCCTTGCCGATGTAGCAGAAGGGTCATATATAATCGGAAAAGATTTTAATTTCGATGGACATTTCAGCCTCTGCTTTTGCCAATGCCAGAAGATCTTGCCGGCTTCAATTACCCCTACAAATCTTTCTGACGGTTCTTACATCTATAAAGGGTTCTGGAACCATTTCAATGCGCCACTGGCATCTTTGACGGAGCGCCATTCATCAAGGGCAATTTCAATACGAACAAGCATGCATGGTGACATATCGAGTTGAATATCGGTTAAAATTGTTACCAAAGCGGATATTGCCGGGTTATGTCCTACCATCATCACGGAATCATATTTATTATTGAGAGCCGCTAAAATATCAAGATATGTGTCACTGCCAGCATCATAAAGACTTTCTTCAAAGCGAATTCTTCTTTGGTAGTCAATCCATCCAGAGCATATCTTTGCCGTCCACTTAGCTCGTTTCGCTGGTGAGCAGATAATCCAGTCCGGCATTATCCCATTTTCCGACATCCACTGACCTATCGATTCAGCTTGCCTTAGGCCTTTGCCAGAGAGGTCTCGTCCCAGATCATTAATCAGGCTTTTATCTGCCTTAGCATGTCTCAATAGAAATATTGTTTTCAAAATTGGTTTATTCCTGCGATTTTATTTTGAACTATCAACTCTCCCCTTCAGCTCTTTTCCAACTTTAAAGAACGGCAGCTTCTTCGGCCGCACCTTAATCTTTTTTCCTGTCTTCGGATTCCTGCCTGTATAACCTCTGTATTCTCTTACTGAATAGCTCCCAAAGCCCCTTATCTCGATTCTGCCTCCCTTTTTCAGAGTATCCGTAAATCCGGCAAAGATCAGATTGATGGTGTCGGTTGCCTGTTTTGCGGTCAAGTTTTCTTTAGCGGCAAGAGCATTGATAAGGTCAGATCTGTTCATGATGGATTGTCTCCCTTAAGTGGATAATTATCTTGATTTATTTTTGATGATATGACCATATTGACAGAGAAGTCAATAGAAATTGAGTGTCAGCGGCAAGCTGCGGTGTTCAGTCTCTCTGGAGGTGACTAAGGGGTGCCCGATTTTAGCAATATTGGCAAACTGCTCATTGTGATAGGCCTGTTCATCGCGGGTATCGGTGTCGCCCTACTCCTCTCGGGGAAGGTCCCTTGGCTCGGAAGGCTTCCCGGTGATTTCTTGTTCCAAGGGAAGCAATCCTCTTTCTACTTTCCTTTGACCACGAGTATCCTGATCAGCGTTGTCCTAAGCTTGGTCATGTGGTTTATCAACCGACGGTAAAGCGAATAGCACACGACAAGTGTGGTTCCTGCAGGAAGCCGGAGAGACTGAGTTTGCCGACAAGGCTGGCAAGGATAACAAATACAAGTCAACGGTTTTCGTGAGCTGACCAGATCATTGAATTCTGGCTGAAAGATGGAGGGCAGAACTGTGAATTTTTCCGGTACAGGGAAAGTCCAATCCTTCCTGTTATCGGTAAACCGTAGACCTTCAAGAATGTATCAATTTCTTTAATCATTGATTTTATTTCCCCGAAAATTATGTTATGCCTCCCCCACTCTGTGAGGTGCTGGAGCCAACGGATACTTGGAGCAGGGCAAATTGGAAAAAGCGAAACAGCACCTGCAAGTTTCCTATGTCACGGAATCGAAAGGATAACCCTGTTGATTTGCATGGCCTGGTGCCATGCGAGCTGACCCATGAATGGAGGGCGGCATGACGACTGTTGAGCTTTTGGCGGCATTGGCGCGGGAATGCCCCAACGGCGTGTCATTCGATCCGATGGCGGTGCGGCTGTTGCGGCAGAAAGCCCCGTTTGAGGATTGGCAGATCGAAGACCTGAAAGCCACGATGTTCGAATTGGGGAGCGGGCTGTGGTTTTCCCACGAGATGATTTCGGACGATGAGTCCCGGTTGGCATTCGAAAGGCAGGCGATGGAATGGCTAAGGGAACACGGTTGCTTTTCGGTCGAACGGTTGTTTGAAAACTTTTGCGGTGTTCTCCGCCATATTGACACGCCGGAAGTTTGCGCTGCCTTTCTGCGGCATTTAGGGTTCAAGGTGGTAGCGTGGAGAAAGGGGGGTCATTTCTGTTCCCCGCTGTCCTCGCCTAATCTGGATGATAGTCTGACGGCAATCTCGGAAACGATTGCCGGATGGCTTGAAGAGGCGGACGGCACGTTGACCCTTAATGAAATCGAACAGGCGATGCCGCACCTGACCGCCGAGGCGTTGGAGTTCATCCGCGTGCGCTTCCTGCCGGAAGTCGGTGAGGCGGAAGTCGGTGGGTTGCCCTGCTGGCGCAGTACTGAGGCGCTTATGCTGCCGGAGGATTTTTCGGAGAAACTGACAACCGTCGTCGATACGCTGGTTGCGCTTGAAGAGAAAGTGTCCACTGCAAAACTTGAGTTCGCCTTGAATTTGTTCTACCGCACCCATTTCCGCGAGGAATACGCACTGCTGGATAACGGTATCTTCATGCGCGTCTGTGCGAAAAACTACCAAGGCATGAATGATGTCTTTCCGAATACGAGGAAATCCCGCGTGAGAGCAAATGAATCTTCCGTGCCGGGCATTCGTGTGCGTAGCCCGAATACTCGCTTCCGTAACCTTGGTGTGCCGGTTGGCGCGGAACTGGTTTTCACAAAGGACCCCCATATCTCTTGTGTTGTGCTGGATGCCTCCAATCAAGTGGAATACGACGGCAAGGCATGGGTGATTTCGGCTTTGGCGATGGATTTATTAGGTGTGTCTCCTGCAAACGGTTTTGCGCATTTCAGCTATGAGGGCGAAACGTTGTTGGAGCGGCGTTCGCGGTTGGAACGTATGGGGAATCAGGACGAATATCAGGCAGAGGAGGTGCCCCCGCCCGTTGAAGTACAGGGGGTGGAAAGCAAAATCATCGGCTTGGAGAAGCGTCCGTTATCGCCATCAACTTGGCGGCGTTTCCGTGCTAACGGCTCGAATCCACGTGTCGCTGTGTGGGCGCGCCGCGTCGACAATGGAGAAAGCGTGGAACAGATTGCAAGGGAATCAGGATATGCTGTGTCCACAATGAAAAACATGATTTCGTTATATATCAAGATTTGCCAATGGAACGGCATCGTGCCGGAGGCCGGCGCGGATGTATAGCTATGAGTGGGACCAGCGTACTCGCGGGTACCGCCTGACGACGCAGACAGGAAAGTTCGTGGCGAGCGAAATCCGCCCGGTCTTCGCGGAGGAACTGGCGTTCACAGGGTTTGAGGCTCAGTTGATGTTCGATCCGTCGGAGCGGCGTCCGCTCCTCTGGGCGAAGCAGAACGTGTATCTATATCGCGGCGAAGAAATCGCAAAAGTCAATAAAACCCGCTACGGCAAGCCGTTGGACATCGAATGGAAGGGTGCATTGCGCGGGGACGATGGCTCGAGCGAAGGTGCGAAGACACGAAAAAAAGTAAAGCTGGTTCCGGTTGATGTCGGGGCAATGGTAGCAAAGAACCGTGGCATCATGACTGCGCTGGTGGCGGACACCCTCAAGCGCATCAAAGAGATGTACGACGCCTTCGCTCGTAAATGCGATGCGGCCTATATCGGTTTCAGCGGTGGCAAGGACTCGGTGGTTCTGCTCGACCTCTGCCACAAGGTCCTGCCGCTCGACGTGCCTGTAGTGTTCAGCGACACGGACATGGAACTGCCGGATACCTACCGCGTTTGGCAAGAAATCCAAAACCGCTACGAAGGCCGCCCGTTTTTGAAGGTCTCCGCCAAGACCCCCGCATTGGAAAACTGGCGACTTTTCGGACCGCCTTCGCAAGCGTTGCGTTGGTGCTGTTCCGTCCACAAGAGCACTCCCGCAATATTAGCGCTGAAGGAAAGGCTCGGAAAAAGATCAATCAAAACGATGGCATTTGTCGGGGTACGTGGTGAGGAGAGTCAACGGCGTTCGGAATACGACGATATTGGAGATGGTTTGAAAAGCCAATCGCAGGTGAATGCCATGCCGATTTTGGCGTGGTCCGCGCATGAATTGTGGCTTTACATTTTTGAGCATGATCTGGTTCTGAACGAAGCATACCGAAAAGGGTTGCCCCGTGTTGGATGCCTGATGTGTCCGATGTCAACCGACCGTCAGAATGATCTGATCCGGATGAATTACCTCGAAGAGGTCGCGCCGTTTGCTGACGCGGTGCGCTATACGATTGACCGCGAGTTTTCTTCCGAGGAAGACGCGGATGCTTTCGTTTACGAAGGCGGATGGTATGCGCGTAAAAGCGGCGTATCTTTAAAACAAGTCATTGCAGAACCTGGCGTAGAACGCAAAAGTGACCGTGTGATTTGTGAGTTCCCAATTGAAGCAGAACTGGCCTTGACGGAATGGCTCAAGGCTATTGGAAAAATTGAAGGTGCGGAGTTGTCATTCCGCAATGACGGACAGAGAGGGTTGTTAGAATGTGTCTGGACAAACGGTAAAGCCGACAAGTCCGCCTCTAAGTGGTTGGCGTACGCCGTCCACAAGGCTATTGCCTGCACGGGATGCAACACATGCGAGGCGGAATGTCCGACCGGCGCGTTGCAGTTTGAGAAGGACAACTGTAGCGACAAGGTGAAGGTCGTAATTGATGAAGCAACGTGCGTCCATTGCATGAGGTGCTTTGCACATCATGATGGATGTTGGCGGTATTACTCAAAACGATATGCAGGAGCAAAGACGATGAACATCAGCGGTGTCAATAAATACATGACTTTTGGACTGAAACCGGAATGGATTGAAGTTCTGGCGAACGAGGGCGCGAATTTCCGTCAGACAACTGCGCTGGGTAACCGGATGGTTCCAGCAGCCGTGACGTGGTTCCGTGAGGCGGGGTTGATTGGAGATTCAACGGCTATTGCCACAACGCTGCTTTTGGAGGTTGGCAAGAAACGCGGTTTCAGCGACTTGCTGCTTTGGCAGTTGTTGTGGTTCCGTCTGGCAAATATTTCCCCGCTTGTGAAATGGTATGTCTGCAATACGGATTTTGACACCGGATATC
Organism: uncultured Syntrophus sp.; assembly: GCA_964552725.1. Taxonomy (GTDB): domain Bacteria; phylum Desulfobacterota; class Syntrophia; order Syntrophales; family UBA5619; genus DYTH01. The sequence goes on along the minus strand of CAZKHU010000099.1, from coordinate 1,949 downwards.
CGATAAAGCGGATTGATGAGAGTCTCGCGCAATCCGTTGGGTCGGCATCAGTGAGGAAGGGCGCGTTACAGTCGCTTTGTCAACTGGTCAAGTCTTCTCCGCTTGGCGAAGGAGACGGGGCGTTGATTGAAACCGAAATGAAGGGCAGAGCCGTTGAAAAGCTCATGCGCCGTTCGCGTTCGGTGGATCCACTGGTAGTTCTTTACGGGCTTTATGTGATGGCGGAGAAATCTGGGCGCGATGCTTTCACTGTGCGGCAAATGATGGCGAAGGAGTTCGAGGGGGAAGTTGTGTCGCCGCTGGCGGCGTTCGGCATCACGCCGGACGAGTTCAAAAAGCAGTGCATGGGGCTGGCGGCGGTCCATCCAGACTTCATCGCGTGCAGCTTCGCGCTAGGGCTGGACGAGGTTCGGTTGTTCCCTGAAACGAAGAATCGGGACGATGTGGTCGAACTGATTTTGCGGAAGTAGCCTACAACAGGGGGATTGAAAGACATGGAATTCTATAAAGACTATTTCGGGATCAGACCGGATTACGCGCCGTGCATGACGCTGGCGGACATCAATAAGACGCCGGAGACCTGGCTGGGATTCTATCCGCACGATTCGTTCGTGGAGATTTTGCGGGAGTTGCTCAAGAGTTTAGAGGGCGGGAACAAGACGCTGTGGATCACGGGCGCGTATGGCACGGGCAAGAGCCACGCGTCGCTGGTTCTACAAAAACTGTTCATGGACGACGAGGCGCGCGTCCTGAAATGGCTGGCACTGCGCAAAGCGCAGATCCCGGAACCCGTGCGCAAGGGTTTGCTGGCGCGGCGTGGGGAAAAAGCGCTCGTCGTCTATGATGTGAACGCCGACGGCGTGGACGCGAAGAACCAGTTCCTAATGCGCTTGCAGCGTGGTATCACGAAGGCACTGGAGGCGGGCGGTCACACGATTCCGCTGAAAGGCAAACTGGATGAAGTCATTGAGCGCATCCGGCAGGACGAGCCGCATTTCTTCGCAAAGCGCGACGCGATGCAGGCGCGGCTCTCGCACCTGCATGCGGGGATCAAGACCGCAGACGCACTGGATAAGAAACTGCGGGATACGAACCTGGAGGCGGGGCTGATCAGCGACGCGATGCGAGTACTGGAGGCACGGTACATCTATTTGGACTTGAACGCTGAAGATTTCTTGGCGTGGTTGGACGCATCCTTGAAAGCGAACGGACTTTCCAAACTGGTCTATATTTGGGACGAGTTCTCGGCGTTCATGGATCGCAACCGCTCGGAATTAAAGACGCTGGAGCAGTTGGCGGAGGCTGCACAACAGGGTCGGTTCTATTTCGTGCCGGTGACGCACACGGATATATCATCGTATGTCGCGACTGGTTCGGAGAGCGCGAAGAAGGCGAACAACCGGTTCACGTTCAAGCGGCTTGACCTGCCGAACGAGACGGCGCTGAAACTGGCGGCAGACGCCTTCGTTGTCACGCCGGAGAAGGCAACGGAGTGGAGTCAAGAGCGCGACGTACTATGGCACAGTGTGAAAGGCGTCACTGAAAACTACATGGTCGTCAACCAGGCGGGCATCGAAGTGTCTGATTTCAAGGGTATCCTGCCTCTGCACCCGATGGCGGCTTTCCTGCTGAAACATCTGTCGGTGGCGGTAGGAGCAAACCAGCGGAGCATGTTCGAGTTCCTGAACGGCCAGGAATTCAAAGCGTTCATTGAAAAAGGTGGTTTGGATGTTTCCGATCATCAGTTTCTGACGGTGGATCATCTGTGGCGGTATTTTGTGGAACGGGACGATCTGGGGACGGGGCAAGCCGTGCAGGAAGTACGGGCGGAATACGCTCGACGCGAACAGGATTTGCAGCCGGACGAGCGGCGCGTATTCAAGGCGGTGTTGCTGTTTGGCTTGATCGAACAGATACAGGGAACGGGGCATCCGCTGTTGAACGCGACT
>CAZKHU010000098.1:0-10498 GCA_964552725.1 uncultured Syntrophus sp. | reverse complement strand
ATCAGGATCAACGGCGCCATTTCGGGATAGATCTGCGCCCTGCGATCAAGTTGTTCCCGCACGTTCCTTTCTTCCTGGGCAAGAAGGCTGAGACGGTGATTGCGGACCTGTGGCAGGCCGATCCGTGCGATGGTTCTGCGCCGTGCGGCAAAGGCGTAATCGGTCTTTTCCCGCTCGCGAGTGATGGATGCGTGATGTTCCTGCAACAGCGCTTCATAGATGGGTCGGCCTTGTTCTTCTGCTGTTTGCTGTAGACGATTGTAAGCCTCTTGGGATGCCTCCGCACCGAGGAATGAGTGAATCTTCGGTGTTGTCCCGAGAAGTTGATCCCAGATGTGCCTCGCCGTGGGCGTATATATCATGCCGCTGTCAGCCAGGAACAACGGCATGATCCGCCTGCGATTCCATTCCATTGTGGAGATGGCGATTCGCCAGAGGGACCATACTCCCTGAATCTCCGGGGCGATTCCCTGGATGGAGACCAGCGGAATCGGCTGTCCGGGTGCAAAGCGTGGCAGCCTCATGGCCAGACCACGAACCGTGGATTCCTCCAGAGTAAGATAATGGGCTGAGGGACTCTCCCCCGCTTCCTTGCCGGTAAAGACCACGCTGTTCATGATCTTGCCGTCGGGCCAGGTCAGATCCCAGGTCCGGCGCCCTTGCTCCGCCTTGCCGCCATGAGCCTTCAGGTAGCTCACCGTCATGCGCTCGACCCAATAGGGCAAAGGATGATTCAAAAGCCGTTGGGCTTCATCGGGGTTCAGGTCCTCGGTCGATCCGAGGACCGCAGCCGTAGCACGCGCTTCCCGGACCTGTTCCTGTAGGTGGGCGACCATGCTTTCGACAGATTCCTCCAATGCGTCGGGATTGAGAATCGCTTCCACATACAGTTCGTCGAACAGCCGGCCCGCCTGCCCCGAATCGAGAACATCGCCGGTCTTGTCGATGCCGAACTCCTCGAAGATGACGGCGAGCTTCTGCTCCAGGACCTCCCGGACGCGGCACTCGACCGAATCCTCGAACACGAAATTGACCGCACGCACAGTATGAGGCTGACCGATACGGTCCACCCGGCCGATGCGCTGTTCTAATTTCATCGGATTCCAGGGGATATCGTAGTTGATCACTACGTGGCAGAATTGTAGGTTCAGACCCTCGCCGCCCGCATCGGTGGAAACGAGGATGCGGACATCGTCGGCGAATGCATCCTGGACACGCTTACGCTCCTCCATGTCCATGGAGCCGTTCAGGCAGACTACGGAGAAGCCGCGTTCGGTGAGGAATTGCCTCAACATCTCCTGTGTGGGAATGAACTCGGTGAACACGAGCACCTTGAGGTCCGGATCGCTTTCTTCGGCCTGGAGTTGGTAAATCCGATTGAGGAGCGTTTCGGCCTTCGCGTCCGGGCTGGCCTGCTCGCAACGGGCCGCGGCTTCCAGAAGGAGCTTTACCTCGGCACGCTCATTCTTGAGGGCCTTCAGATTGGTGCGAAGGAGTGTCTCGATCTGCTCCTGGCCGTCCATGTCTGCCCATTCCTCTTCCGAATCGAGGAGAAACAAGGTCATCTGCTCCTGCGGCGCAGCGAGCACTTCGAGCCGCTTTTTTAAGGTTGTCCGGATGGCGCGTGTGCTGGAGACGACCAGACGCTGCATCAGAATCATCAAAAACCCGATGTAACTCCGCTTCTCCAGTATGGCCTGGTTATAGCCTTCGCGCACATACTCAGTGACGGCCTCGTAGAGGAGGCGTTGCTCGCGGTGCTTTTCTTCCCACGAGACCGGCACCAGTTCGGTGCGACGGGGTCTAAAAAGGGGCTTGCCTGACTCGTCGATGGCCCGGCGTTTTTCGGTCCGGATCACGTAGGGCTGGACGCGTTCCCGCGTGACACTGACAACATCCGGGAATGCCTGGACGTCGATCAGGGAGACCAGCCGGTGGAAGGCGTCGGTCTTGCCCTGGTGCGGTGTGGCGGAAAGCAGCAGGAGATAAGGTGCGGCCTCGGACAGTCCCTGGCCCAACTTGAAACGGGCCACTTGATCGGTGCTGCCGCCAAGACGATGGGCTTCGTCCACGATGACAAGGTCCCACCCGGCGGAGATCAGCTCCTCGAACCGTTCGCGGTTGTGCTCGGCCACCTGGGCTGCGCTCCACCCGCGCCGTTTGTCCAAGGGCTTCACCGAGTCCATTGGGACGACCACCTGGGAGATCATCTGCCAGGCATTGGCAGGCATTGGTTCACGGGCGCGGTCGTCGGTATCGTCGTTGCCAATGTTTGCTGCGGGTAAGATACGCCTCAGACTCTTCAAGTCCTCGGGCAATACAAGCTGGAAGCTCTCACTGAAGTGGAAGCGCATTTCGCTTACCCACTGGCTTACCAGGCCCTTAGGGGCTATGACGAGCGTCCGTTTAACCAAACCCCGGAGCTTAAGCTCCCGCATGATGAGACCAGCCTCGATGGTCTTTCCCAAGCCGACCTCATCCGCCAGAAGATAGCGCACACGGTCGCCGGCAATGGCGCGGGATAGAGCCCGAATCTGATGCGGCAGAGGGGTGACGGAGGACTCGATGGGCGCGAGCAGGACGTCCTGGGTCAGGGCGTCGGCTACCCGTGCGGCGGCAGCGACGTAGGCGATATCGTCCGGCGAGCCGGTGCCGGCGCTTTCCAGTGACTTAAGCCTGGAAACCGGGATGCGGACCACAGAGTCGCGACCTGGCAGCCACACCCGGCAGGTCGTCTCACCCCAGAGCGTCTGGGCTTCGATTACCTGACAGAGCTGCCCGTGGTCCGGGCTGTAGTACCACGCATTTTCGCTGTCGAATTTCGAGATAGTCATGCCTGAATTTCCGGCTCCAATCGATTGGCTTTGATGCCCGAACGTGACCAGTGCTGTTCGACTGATTGAATAAAGGCAGGGCGAACCAACTTGGCTCTCTGAACCAGCCAGTCGCCTTGGTCGAATCGAAGATATAGCCCCTCTGCTGGTTTATCGCTAAGTTGTGACTGCGATAGGAGTTCACTTAATTCCACAAGCGTGAAGTGACCGCGAGCTGTTTTGGGTACTTGAGAAATACCAATCGCCCTAAAAGTCGCATCACGGCGGTTGCAAGAGAAAAAACGAGCGGCGCTTTTATCGTAAATATCGAATCCCAGAAACCAGTCCGGCAATCGGTCATAGACGACCGAGTGCTGTGCATAGCACCATTCACCGAAAAGAATGTAGCTGTCGGTCAGTTGTTCGAAAAGCGCGTCGGTTCTTGTAGTAAGCCACTCAGCGAGCTTTTTCCACTGACCAGTACTGGGAAGATGCAAGTATGCGCCCCTGTTTTGGACGCGGATATTTCCCTCGGCGTCAAAAGAAATGCCAAGATTAGCCCCATCCACTTTTTCTTCAACAACAAGCTCGTGCCTCAGGAAGTCATTCCGCTCGGACTCCGGCATGACTTTATCATCTCTTACTTCTACATCATCAAGAAGGGCCAGATGTGGAGTGGAAGGAAACTTGAAAAAATCGTCTTTCATGCGCCCATCTTCTCCTCATACTTTGCCTTGGCATAATCAGGACACAGAAAATGCACGGTAATCCCGACCTCGGCCAAGACGTCTTTCCATCCCCACCATTTGCTGTCCGTCGCCTGTAATATCGGCGGTTTATCTTGGTGGGCGTTTGCAACGGCAATGAACTTTCGGTCAGAGCTATCAAATTGTGCCAAGCTCTCATGGTCGGGGAATTGATCGTATGAATCGCCATTTTTCGTAATGGTTACCCGGTCGGAATCGGGCAGACTCCAACGGTTATCGTGAACCCATTTCATGAAATGGTCGCCCACGCCTGGCTGCCCCTTCATGAAAAGCTGCTGCCGGTATTCATCGAATATTTCATCACCGGCATCAATTACCAGCCCGCGCTTTTTAATGACATGCTCAACAGCCTCAACACAGGCCAGGACGCAGCTGGTCAGTTCATGAGGAACCTTGTCCGGGGCAAGCGCAAGGTTGGCTGTTTTCGGAACATTGGTGTCCACGAGGCATTTCTTCGGCAAACTCATTCGGATGCCTCTGCTTGAGATGATATCTGATGCAGCCGCTTTTTCATGGCGGCCTTGGCTTGCTCGGTTACATCTCCCATTTCATCGCCAAAAAAGTTTTCCGGCCAGTTCTGGATATTGCCAAAGAGGTCAATTTGCAGAGGTTCCAGCGTAGCTGGGGTCTTGGCAATATTGGCGAAGTAGGCAGAAACTTTTTCCTCAGAAACTGCGTTCTCGGCAATCCGTCGTTGCATGCGCCTGAGAAAATGCTCGGAATGGGTTTCAATGACCAACTGAATATTTCTGTCAGCGCCATTTTCCTTTGAATTGATGACATCAATCATCACATCAGCCAAAGCGGATTGAGCGCTAGGGTGAAGGTGTATTTCCGGCTGCTCCATCAGGATGATTGACCCTGGTGGCGCATAGAAACACTGCACAAGAACGGGGAGCACCTGAGAGATGCCAAATCCCACATCCGGCAGATCCACCCAATCCTTCGATCCCCTGGTACGCACCTTGACTTCATATTCCTGGCGCTGGTCAGAAATCTGATTGACCTTAAATTCTTCGATCAGCCCCATCTCGGTGAGCTTCAGTGCGACTATTTCCTCTAATGGTTTTGCTGACTTCCTGTATCCAAGGCTGATCTTGCGGTCTCTGGCCGCAAGAATTGCCGCGACTGTGTTTTCTCCTGCGAAGCCGACGCTTTCAGGGGTGATTCCGGCCCAGGTATAGAGCCTGTCCGTTTTAGTTCGAAGTGGGCCGAGGTAATGGATGGATTTGAATAACTTTTCCTGTTCAATATTCAGCGCCTGAACAAATTCAGCGTTTTGATAATAAGCTACCGCCTCATCAGGGAAACCATAAAACCGAACCACTTCCTTTAGCGCCCAGGCACGCATTTTCTTTCTGACCAAATTGTATTGTTCAGATGAAGCCGCGTATTCCCGTTTATCTGTTTTTCTTGACAGCTCTATGGCAAGTGATTGAGATTCGTTATCAAGTAATCGGTATTTAAACCTTTTGACCTGCAACAAGTTCTGTTTTGAATCGTTTAACTCAACTTCCGCCTCAAAATCCACTCCATTTCCAGAAAATGACTTTCCCGACACAGGGTCTTTGAACTTCAAGACATTTGGCAATGACCACTGGTATTGAAACTCGATCTTGTTTTTCTGATCCCGGTGAAAAACCATTTCCTGATAAGAACCAAGTTGAACCGCCGAATTTTTACCGCCGGGATAAAACACGGCCTTCCGGTCAGGCGACTCGACGGTCTGTTTCAGCATCATCAAAAACTGGCCGATGCTGGACTTACCCGAACTGTTGGCGCCGAAGAAGAGTGAAATTGGCGCCATCCGAATGGCGCCAGTGTCCTTCCATCCCTTGAAATTTTTTATAGATAATCGTTTCAGCATTTTTCCTCCCGCTTCGCAGGGTAAACCAATCTGGCCTTGGCAAGAAAGTCTTCTTCCGTAGAATCACCGGAAACATAATAATCGTAATCCCTGAGCAGATCTTTCAGCTTATACAGCTCTGCGATCATGATCTTCACAAACTCAATCGTTTCGGGCTGATGCTGAAATCCATGATGCTCATTACTCGACATCGCAATATCGTCCTCAATGTCATTGAATTCGATATCCTGTTCCAGTTGCTCGGCAATATATCCCAAATAGCTGTCCCCATAATCAAAATGACCGCCACTCATCTTATTCCCCTCCCATTCTTGTCACCGCCTGATCGTACCACATGAGGAGCTTGGGGTCTCACGATGTTTTGATTCTCGCAGAAATGAGCTCATGTAACTTCTGGAAATCATCAGGTTGTTCTAATAATGGTTTTTTCAAGAGTTCCTTAACTACTTCGTTCAATTTCTCCTTCCCCTGTAAAGTTGCGCCCCTTGCATCCTTAACCTGGAAACAGCGGCCAACAAGACTCGGAAGAATCTTTTTGCCTCGAACCATTTCAATCCATTTGCCGTATCCATTTGCGATAGGCTCTTTACCGCCTGTCATATCAGCGAGGACTTTTTCAAACCTCTTTATGATCTCCTCTTTATGAACTGTTTTTGAGACTACTTTCTTATGGTTTGAAAACTCCTTAGCTTCAGTAAGTTTTGTGATTGCAGATTCTTTGTTCTTGAATTCCTGTGGATTGGTAAATAATTCAATCCAATTCTTCTTCAAGCCTTCACGTATGGAAATTACAACTTGGTTGGCAGCATCGATATATAGTCTTTTACTGCAACACCTGATAATATCTGCACATATTTTGTCGGGAGAGACAGATATAAACTTCGATTTGGTTATGTATTCAGGAATCAGGAAATAATTTTCAATCTCACGGCGACGCCAGATTAGAAGGTTTGGGGTCTCTGGGTCTGGAAAATTGTTCCAGCACCTCTCTACATATTGATCGTCATAATGATCGCGATCAATCAAAAAATAATAATCGGGGTGATATTTATATAAGCCTTCGGCAGCGCTTCTTATATGATATGATGGTCCTAACGGTTCCACGCGAATTTGTTCTTCAAGTAAGTTACTCAATGCTATTGGATCAATAGCATCTTGATCGCTGCCCTCAACAAATAGGACATGACGCGCACTTTGCCGAATTTCTGCAGAAGAGGCCGGCTTTTTGACAGAAATCATTTGGCCACCTCCTTAGAAGCGACAAGGAGAACGCGTCTGTCTTCGGAAACTGAAGAAAATATGTCTTCCGAGTGTGTGGCAATAATATATTGGTTTTGGGGCGCCAGATCGAAGACCTGCTTTACAAAATCACGATGCCATTCGACATTCAAATGAAGTTCTGGCTCATCAATCAAGATGATTGCAGGCATACTTAGCGAGTGGTACCAAATTAAAAAAAGAGTTGAAATGATTTCTTTCTGTCCGGAACTCAAACCGTCAAAAGTAAAAGATATCCCTTTCTTTTCAGTTTCAGTCGGATAAATCCGAAAATCTACCGTATTATCCTGTGAAGGACGCAATTTTTCAATTGTTCCACCGGCAAAGCGCTTTACCAATTGATTCAGCTTTATTAAAACCTCCCCCGCATGCTCATCTTCTACAGCTTCAAAGAGTTTTGCATGTCCCATCATTGAACGTAGGATCTGTAATTTGAAGGCGCTGATTGGAAATTCGTAGCCCGAACGATACCTCTGCCGTCTTAGAACCATTCTATCACCCTCAACCATCATGCCAAGTTCTGGATTTCCTTCCTGGACTTTCCGGTAACTGTGAAAGTAAAGAAAAGGCGGATTAATCATAGGTTCTGAGTTGAGACCGATAAGTGAAAACAAAAAACGCTGAACCAATTCCGTGGGGTGCATCCTAATCCGTTTTCTCAACTCCTTGAAAGGCTCAGTATTTCCTTTGATTTTCACTTTTCCGTTCATCATTAATTCAAGACCAACCTTGAATTCTTTATCGTTAATGGCGAAGGTCCCTTCAATGTTTGCTTCCTTCGTACCAGCGCGGATTAGTAATTCAGGCAAGTTGATCGGCATATCTGGAGAACGTCCAATATCGAATGGTTCCTCCCCAATAGTTGCCGCCAGAAATAGTAACGCGCATGATTCCAGCACAGATGTTTTCCCCAACCCATTTTTACTTCCCATTAAAAAAATGTCTGGATCATCATTCATACGGGGCGGAGGAAATTCGATGATCAACGTGTCAAGTGCCTTGAAATTCGTTACCTCAAGACGACGAAGTTTTATTGTTTTTGGTTTTTTTTCAGGCATAACTATCCTCCTATTCTTGTTGTTGCTTGATCATACCACATTAATAATTTGGGATCCTCCTATAGTACGTTCTCCGGGATCTTCTTCGCAACCTCGATAATCGTTCTGTAACCTGCTTCTGATTTTTCCTGCCATGCCTTCTTGAAGCCGGCGCGGACGGCCTCGAGGCGGCTGCCCTTCATGCGCTTGGTATTACGTTTGCAACCATGGCAGCCAGACGCGGCAGGTCGTCTCACCCCAGAGCGTCCGGGCTTCGATGACCTGATAGAGCTGCCTGTGGTCCGGGCTGTAGTACCCCCTGAACTCATTTTTTCCACGGAACATCCTCAACTTGTCCAACCAACCGCTGTTTAAACCTATTACCATAAGTTCCGGAATAACCACAGATGGCCAGAATGCCCATCTCCAAGTACCATAACCCCAAGTTCCACGCTTCATAGTTAGCTGCGCCAAACTGCCCGCGGTGCTTATGCTCTGGATGAACCAAGGAATTTCTAACCTCGGTCAGTGCGTGGGGAGCGTCAAGCCAGTTCATATTAAGAGCGAGTCGCTGTAATTTGGGCATCTCGCTAGGGATATCGAGTGGGATCTTCACAGAAGAAAACAGTAAACGAAACTTTTTAGATGCCCATAGATCCTTGAACTCTTTCACTGTGAGAAGCCGTTTGTCCTTCACCGAATATTCATAGGAAAGCCTCTCTATAGCAGCTTGAGTTAAAATGATACCGGCATCTATCCCGCGTGAGGAAAAATTCGCATTCAAGTACCAGTAAATGACTTCATGCAATGCTTCACGCCAGTCATCATTTGCCCATCTTTTCATGAAGCCAGGAAACAACGCAGCCAACTGAGAACCGTTATGAGGATCGAACCAAGATGATGGCGTATGCCAAGGCTCTTTGGGTGATGACCAAGACTCCCAAACGCGGCTACCAGATGCATCGAATCCGACTGCGCAGATCGGCGCACACCAACCCCCTTTGGCAAAGGAGAGAAAAAACCGAAGCGCTCTCAGGCATACATCCGCGTCCTTGCCAGAAAATGAAGTGTTGTCGGTCTTCTGAATACCCCCAATATGCGTTAACCGGTAGCCATTTTTTTCTTTGAGCGCATTGATATTCTCTTGTGTCGAGATCAGTGATTTTAGTTCAACCTTCCATTCATCAGAGGTCAGATCTACATGTTGGATCGCGTGGTTCATCGTTTCGCTTTGTTCCGTTGACACCCTATTCCCAATCAGGCCGACGAAATTAAACAGGTGAAACACTACTCGTATCATCTGTGTCGATTCATCTCCAACTCCACTAATCGGCTCGGATTTCGGACGCCATTTTAGATTATATTCCTGGGAATCTATATTGCCCCCACTACTTAGCCTGAAACCTTCAATCCGGCGACCGTTAATTGAAAAGGAAGAGATTGTCTTCTGCCCTATGTGCGCACCCATCGCATCTTGAGCAGGAACACCTTTGAAATAACCATAGAGATGGATATCAGCTTGTGGCAAACAGTCCAGACGAACCTCGCCATCACCTGCGTACTTGTTCCCGTCTATGCATATTTCTGCCTGGTTTTTGTGAATCAACACGCTTGATCACCATCAGCGAAATCAAAAACAGGTTCCAATTTGTGAATATTTGTGTTCATCATTAGTTCATTCTTCCCCCGCGCGGGTGATCGCCTGGTCATACCACATGAGCAACTTTGGGTCTTCTTGGAGGACGTTCTCCGGGATCTTCTTAGCTACCTCGATAATGGTGCGGTAACCATCTTCCGATTTATCCTGCCACGCCTTCTTGAAGCCGGCGCGAACGGCCTCCAAACGGAACACCTTCAGGCGCTTCTGTGTGGACGTCCGGTAGTCCTCAAACTCTTTGAGCAGCGACCTCTCGCGCAGCTTCTCCAGGTCGCCGGCCTTGTTCGGGTCGGGCACGTACCAGCGGTCCTTGCCCTTGGCACGCAGGCTCTCGTCGTCCTTGGGCAGGTTGCGCAGCTCCTTGAAGTTGGTGGAGAGGTAGCTGTGGATCTGGTTCGGCACCTCGCCCTTGCCGTCGTAGCGGAGGAAGTTCTGCTCCAGCAATTCCGACAATTCCAGCGGTTTCTCGTGTTTCTGCCAGCCACCAAGTTCCTTGATGAACTGCGGGTGAAGTTCCTGGAAGGTCTGGGGCTTCTTGATGAGCTGCTGTTTAAGCCATTGAATGGCCGAGGCTTCATCAATAACGAATAGTTGGAGCTGTAGAACCTCCTGGACGGTCATGCGCTTCTTGTCGTATTCGGCCACCTGTTCGGGCAGGAAATACATCCCGTCGCGAGGCGGGAAGCGTTGTTCCAGCCCGACATAGAACTCCGCCGCTGACAAGGGAACCGTCACACCGCGCTGAACGTGGAAGGCCACCATGCGGTCGAAGAGCAGGTAGTTCTGACGCTCGGCGATAACCTCGGCCTGGCCATCCTTGGAGACGAAAACCGGGAGTTGTTTCAGGTGTGTGCGGACGAAGTCCCAAACGCCGTTCTCAGTTCCGGCTTCGAGCTTGAAACGCTCCTCAAGACCGCCGTTGGGTTTGTAGGCGGAGATGACAAGATCTTGTTTGACCGCACCTGCCGCATTGATTGCATTGAAGCCTGATTGCTGTTTATCAAGCGTTCTCACATCCGCAACAACGAAACCGGCTTTGAGAAGGCCTTCTTGGATTGTGTTCCATACGGCGTTTCTGG
>CAZKHU010000097.1:0-10598 GCA_964552725.1 uncultured Syntrophus sp. | reverse complement strand
GGAACTGGCCGCCTTGCGAAAGGAATCCGGTCTTTCGCAAAAGGAGCTTGCCGGAGGGCGGGCATGACCCGGCAGCAGACCAGCATCGGCCAGGGTTGGGATAGGGGGAGAGGCTTTTTGAAATAAACTTTACGCATGGTAACTTTTGTGTTACCATATGGCCAATAAAAAGGACGTATGAAAGAAAGATCGATTACGGCCCCGGCTATCGCGTTTATTTCGGCATGGATGGCGAGGAACTGGTCATACTGGTTGGGGGCGGCACAAAGAAGCGTCAATCGAAGGACATAGAAATGGCCAGAGAGCGCTGGAGTGATTATGGAAAAAGAAAGAAACAACGGTAGGAGGTGATCGTAAGTATGCCGCTGACAAGGGATTTCAGGGAATCGGTTATGGCGCGTGTCAAGTCGGACCCGGACTTCAGAGGCGCCCTGATCGTCGAGGCGACCAATGCATTTTTGATGGACGATATGGAAACGGGCAAGGCGCTCTTGCGCGACTACCTGAATGCCACTGAATCGATTGCCGATATTGCCAGTGCGCTGCAGCTCAACGAGAAGAGTCTGCGCCGTATGCTGGGACCGCGAGGAAATCCCACACTCAAGAATTTTCTCGGCCTTTTGAAGGTATGCAGTTCGGCAGAGCATCTTACCCTTCAGATTTCCCGGCATTGATCCGGAACAGACAACGGCCCGGACAACCAGTCGGCAGGCATGTCCCGGGTAAACAAGGATAGAACATGGCCATTAAAGACAGCAGAAAAAGCGTAGAGGCGCTTACCCACGACGAGGCCAGGCGCCGGCATATCCCGACCGCCGAATACCAGTCGGTGATGCGCAAAGAGGACGAACAGCCACTCCGCGTCGCCTACGGGCGCGAAGCCGCCGGACTGGAAACGGAGAAGGCCGACCGCAACCGCGACCTCGACCCCCAGCTTGTCTGGCGCGGCAAGGACGAACAGGACTGGTCGGATCTGGTGGTCCATGCCCCGCCCCTCTACATCCAGGAGAAGATCAAACCCAAGGTCCTGATTGACGACCTCCTCCGGCAATCCGAGAAAACGGACGCGCAAAAGGCCGGTTTCCAGCCGGATATCTTCGCCGATTTCAACGGCATCCCGACCGAGGCCGCCAAGACCGAATTCTACCAGCACGACGCCAACTGGACGAACCGGATGATCCTCGGCGACAGCCTCCAGGTCATGGCCTCCCTCGCCGAAAGGGAAGGGCTGCGCGGCAGGGTGCAGTGCATTTACCTCGATCCGCCCTACGGCATCGAGGACCCCAAAGGCAAATATGGCGAGGCAAAGGACTTTGCCCAGATGATCCTGGAAAATCTCAAGACCGCCGGCGTCCAGCAGGCCCACAAGGAAGACAAGATTACCTTTACCTCGCTTGTCCCCTGGCCGGGCGAGATGATCTGCGCCGAAGGCCGCTATATTGTGGGGAACGCCGAATCCGGCAGCGAAAAGCGCGCCGCCATCTTCATCGGCCCCGAATTCGGCACCGTCTCCCGCCCCGATCTGGTAGCCGCCGCCCGTGAGGCCGGAGACGCCGACTTTGACGTCCTCATCACCTGCGCCTTCAATTACGACGCCCACTCTTCGGAATTCGACAAACTGGGCCGCATCCCCGTCCTCAAAGCCCGGATGAACGCCGACCTCCACATGGCCGACGACCTGAAAAACACCGGCAAGGGCAATCTCTTTGTCATCTTCGGGGAGCCGGACATCGATATCCTCGATGACGAAAACGGTCAGGTCCGGGTAAAGGTCAACGGCGTGGATGTTTTCCACCCCAATACCGGCGAGGTGAGAAGCGACGGCGCCGAAGGGATCGCCTGCTGGTTCATCGACACGGACTACAACGAGGAGAGCTTCTTCGTCCGCCACGCCTATTTCCTGGGGGCCAACGACCCCTACAAATCCTTGAAAACCACCCTCAAAGCCGAGATCAACGAGGAGGCCTGGGCCACACTCCACAGCGACACCTCCCGACCGTTCGACAAACCCGCCTCCGGCCGTATTGCCGTGAAGGTGATCAACCATCTGGGGGATGAAGTGATGAAGGTGTTTCGGGTATAAGGACTCGAGAGATCATAATAGTAGAGGACTCTTGTGCTTGTTCCATCCACTTCTTAAAGAGCGCTGGCTGGTCCGTTTTTATGACAAAAAAATTCTTTACAATTTTCAAACATTGTGCAAATTTACTATACAAATGTATAGTAAAAATCACTTAACACCACGGCAGAGCGAAATGTTGAACTTTCTAAAGGAGTTCCAATCGAAAGAAGGGATGGCGCCTACCTACAGGGAAATCGCAGCTCGCTTTAGCTTTAAAAGCATAAAGGCTGCATCCGATCACATCAGCACACTAGAAAAAAAAGGCTATGTGCGTCGCCGTGGTGGGCGCTCTCGCGGTATCGAGTTGGTTCCATACGAGAATGGCATATCTGCTACTGCCTTTTCCATTCCGGTTTTGGGCAATATTCCGGCTGGATACCCCGAGGAACAAACAGAAATTGCGCATGGCGCGATTGCCGTAGATCAAATGATACTCGGGCTTACGAAAGACCATAGATTATTTGCAATAAAAGTTGAAGGCAAGTCTATGGAAGGACGCGGCATCTATTCGGGTGATTGGGTTGTAGTTGACGCAGATGATCCTCCGCACGAAGGCAATATCGTTGTGGCCTTGATTGACGGACGGAACACCTTGAAAACCCTCGCGAGAAAAAGTGAAAGCTTTTTTTTGAAGGCGGAGAATCCGGAATACTCAGATTTGATCCCCGTTACGGAAATGGTAATCCAGGGCACGGTTAAAGCCGTGCTAAGAAGATTAAGTTAGCGATATGAAGACTGAAACACAAATATCTAATATTGTTAGGGCGCATGCTTCCCCGCCTCCGGGTATGGTATTTTACCATTCCATAGATACCCTTAAACACGATATGAATTTGCTAGGCTACATATCGGTCATTGAGCGGGCATGGCAAGAATTAAAACTGGATGGCGTTCTCTGCCTGGATGGCCGGCCAGTCCTGTATCTTAAAGAGTGCAGCCAACAGTTCACCTCATCCGAACGTATAGGTTTGCAGAGACGCTTCTGGAATCAAGGGGTAGCGAACATCCTTGTGCTGGCGGATGCAACAGCAGTTTATATCTATTCAGGATTGGCAAAACCACAAAAGGAACAATCAGATGGAGAAAAAGAGAATTCGCTTGTTGAGAAATTCAAACAGGCTGACTATGTCCAGCGAATTCACTCCTTCTATCATGACCTTGCGACCGGTAATTACTATGAAATATATAAGGAAAAATTTAATCCGGAGCAATCGGTTGACTCATGGCTGTTGAGGAACCTCCGTTCATTACGCGATGCATTAATCAAAGACAAAGGTAAAGACAAAGAACCCCTTGAAATAAAAAAAGCCCATGCCTTCATCGGGCGTATTCTTTTTCTCTGTTACTTATTGGATCGCGGTATCGTTGCCATTGGTAGGACGGACACAAACCGTACGGGTACAATGGTGCTTGCCGAGAAAATCAACGAACGCTCCCCATACATGGGGCAGATAGCCTACCTTTATGATGATCTTTTCTCCGATCTGAAGGAACGATTCAATGGTAACATGTTCGACCAAGATCTTGATGCAGAAAAGCATCTTATTCAGCCTTCACATATCGAGAAGTTGATTGAATTTTTAGGTGGCCATCAAGACATGTCAAGCGGGCAGGACACCTTGGGATTCTGGGCTTACGACTTCAGGATGATCCCCGTGGAAACAATCAGCGCAATTTACCAGGAATTTTTAGCGGCTGAAGATCGGGAAGAGCAACAGAAACGCGGGGCATTCTATACACCTCGGTTTCTAGCGGAGATGGTTGTCGATGCAGCGGTACGTAACAATCCAGATGCTTGGAATTGGTCATTTCTGGATCCGTCATGCGGGTCTGGGATATTCTTGGTGATTCTTTTTAATCGTCTTGCAACAAATTGGATTAATTCACAGGAAACACATATTGACTATTATGAAAAAGCAAAAGCGCTCCAGAAGATTCTTGCCTGCCAGATTAGGGGGGTTGATGTTGAGGAAACTGCCTGTAGAATTGCTTGCTTCAGCCTTTATCTGGCTTATTTGGACTTCTTTGATCCCCCCGATATACAAGACTATATTAAAAAAACCGGGAAACCCCTGCCGAAACTTCTGAATTACGGCAATATGCCGGATCGTCCCAATGCAACGATCCCCGTCATCAATAAGGTTGATTTTCTTGACGATAGCACATTGTCCGGGGAAACATTTAACTGCATCATCGGAAACCCTCCATGGGAAGGTCGTCAGAGCAAGCAACTCGCACAGCAGTTTATGTGGAAAGTACCCCGTTTTCTGAAGAATGGCGGGATCGGTTGTCTGCTACTACCGTCCAAAATTCTCCAAAACCAAACGGACGCCTTCCAAGCAGATTGGCTTAGAACGGTTTCGCTGGAAAGAATTATCCAACTATCTGATTATAGTTTTCTTCTTTTTAAGGGTGCATTTTGCCCTGCAATTCTTGCACGCTTCAGGAATACACCTCCAAATCTTCAGCAGCACAAGATTGAATTTACCGCACCAAAGTTCAATCGCGATGGGCTGCGGCAAGGCATCATCAACGTTCATCCTTCCGCGCAGACATGGATACCGCTTGTCGATATTCTTGCCGCCACACAATCGAAAACTGCGCCAATTGTGTGGAAACGTCACCTTTGGGGAACTCCTCGGGACCAGAAACTACTTGACATGCTTCGAGCCATGCCGCCGCTCCATGAGCATGTTGACTTGATCAGCGAACTGCGCGGGCGACAGGCGAAAAAAACAAAACGATGGGTTAGTGGGGATGGAATCAAGCCTTGGCCTCAGTCCGAGAAAGAATTGGATCGACAACCCAAAGAGCTTCGCTGGCCTCTGGACACGCCCTTTGTGGAAACGACGCCGTGGAACAGCGATCTCCTATTATTCCCTGGTGACGCAATTCCACTTGAGGAAAGGTTGAAGAAGAAACATTACCGTCTTGACGTATTGTATAGCCAGCCGCCATCAGAACTCTTCTGTTTCCCTATGGTGCTATTCAGCCGTGGCTTCGATAAGGTGGCGTATTCTGATTTTAACGTGCTTTTCCAGCATTCTCTCCGATCGATCAAAGGTCCCATTGAAGATGTTGACCTGTTGATGTTTCTTGCAGCCTATTTACGATCGAACTTGGCAAAATACTTTCTGTTTCATACTTCAGCAAACTGGGGAAGCGAGAGAGATCAAGTTCATCTGAAAGAGGTATTACGGGTTCCGTTCCCACTGCCGGGAAGCGAGTTTGTCCCACCGGATGCACAGGGCATCATTAAAGATGTGGCGAAGAAAATTAGAGGGGTACGTGGAAAGTTGCAGGAATTGCAGAGGAAACTGACCCGGGCCGCTGAAAAAAAATCGCTGTTTAGTGATATAAGCACGGATATAACCAAAGAATGGAGCAGGGAACGCAAAAAATTTATTGATGAGCGTCAGGATGATTTCAATAAGCTGATTTATAGGTATTTCGGGCTTACGGAGCAGGAAATCATTCTGGTTAAGGACACGATTCATGTTTTCGAACCAAGTTCGACTCCGACTTCATGGCGGTCTCCTCAAACCGTAACGCTTGATCACGTAGAGCATTCGTCGGTAAAACCATATGCGGATCAGGGTCTTCAAGCCTACGCAGACACGCTGACTGCAACCTTGAATAAATGGGCGCTAACTGAGGGGTCGGCTTATCGGGTCTTCGCGGAAGGTGGCATGGAAGACCGAACTGGCTTGGCAATGGTTACACTGACCGTCTCTCACGCCGAAGAAGCTTATCGACAAAAGGCAATTTCCGGGTATCTGTCCGGAGTTATGAAAATCTTCTATATGGGTGCTGCAAGAAAACGAGGTGCCTTGCTGTACGAACGTGACATTCTTTTTTTTCAAAGAGATAAAATCCATATTATTCGTCCCAATATCCTCTTCAATTGGACACGTACTGCTGCTCTAAATGATGCGGTAAGAATATATGGCGAGATTGCTTTGGCCAATAGGGAGCATAATGACAACTGACGCCAAAGCTTTCAAAAAGCTATTTCCTCAACGACATATTCCCGCTATCCTGCCCTCTCTCTTTCAGGCCGGAGAGACACTCCGAAAAAGAACGGAAAATGATAGGGAAGACTGGATTACGACTCAACTCTATGGACGGTTGGTTCGCATACCTGCATTCAGGGACGGTCCCCTTGGCATCTACCTGAGATCTAAAATTGTTTCCCCCGAGTTTGATGCAAACACGCCCACCGGTGAGATTGATCTCTTTGTGTCTGGCGGTCTTGGATATGAAGTCTATTTCCCAATTGAAGCAAAAAGGTTGAGGGTTCGTTCTTCTGCGGGCAAGACCATCTCCGGGAGTGGAGCCTATGTCCGTGATGGAATGATGCGTTTTATCACAGGGCAGTATGCTCCATATATGCAAGCCGCCGCCATGCTGGGGTATGTATATGATGGAAAAACAGACGTTGCCCGTTCGGATATAGATGCGGCTGTGCGCAAAAAAGCACTGGAACTCAAGCTCAGATTTCCAAAACGACTTTCACAATCAAATATCCTGCGCAGCAACCCTGTGAATGAAACGCGACACGACTTAGAGAACCATTCCTTCATTATCTACCATGTATTTCTCCCAATTTAGCAAAGTATTTGCAGGAATCTTCAAGGGATTTGGTCGCTGCGACACACAGTTATAACAACGCCAAAGGGAAATATATTCATGCACTTCCGCATTGCCGACACCTTCACCGACAGCCTCGCCCGACTCACCGGCGAGGAGCAGAAGCTTGTCAAGACCACGGCCTTTGATCTGCAACTGAATCCGGCCAGCCCGGGGATGCAGTTTCACAAGCTGGACAAGGCGAAAGACAAGCGTTTCTGGTCGGTTCGCGTCGGCGGTGATCTGCGGCTGATTGTTCATAGAGAGGAGGACAGCCTGCTTTTGTGCTATGTCGGCCGCCACGATCCCGCCTATCACTGGGCCGAACGGCGGAGGCTGGAAACCCACCCCCGGACCGGGGCCGCGCAGTTTGTGGAGGTGAGGGAGCTGGTCGAGGAAATCGTTATTCCCTCTTCCAGAAAGGCCGAAGAAACTGCCGTGTCCAGAACGCCGCTGTTTGTCGGCGTCGCCGATGAGGCGCTCCTCGGTTATGGCGTACCTGCGGAGTGGCTGGATGATGTGCAAAAAGCTAACGAAGATGCTCTCCTGGCGTTAGTGGAGCATCTGCCTGCTGAGGCCGGGGAAGCCCTCCTCCAATTGGCAACCGGCGGAACGCCGTATGCAACTCAGGATCCAGCTACCGCCGAGTTGCTGAAAGTCGCTGAACCAGCGGGCAAATATTTTACCAATCCATTCGACCATCCCGATGCCCAACGGCGTTTCCGGGTGATTAACAATGTCGAAGAGCTGGAACGCGCTTTAGCCTATCCCTGGGAAAAATGGACGATTTTTCTCCATCCGGAGCAACGGCATTGGGTGGAAAGGGAATACAGCGGCCCCACGAGGGTTTCAGAATCAGCGGGGACGGGAAAGACCATTGTTGCGTTGCATCGGGCCGTTTTTCTGGCCCGGGTAAATCCCGATGCGCGGGTACTCCTCACGACCTTTTCCGAAGCGCTGGCCAATGCCTTGCACACCAGGATCAGGCGCTTGATTCACAACGAGCCACGTCTGGCCGACCGCCTGCTGGGTCCTGAATTATCCGACGTGGACGGCAATGCAGAAAAACGGGAGGGAACGGTCTCCGTATTCAACGGTCAACCACCGACCATCCAGGTGCTGGGTGGGGTGGAAGAAGAAATCCATACGGTTGGCGCATGGCTCCGAAATCTCGGCAAAGAGGGGGTGATGCCCCATGAAATGGGTGTCTTCGTTCGTTCTGCAGCCGAAATGGAGCGCGCCTGCACCCGCGCACGGGATCGTCTCCTTGTAACGGGGGTGGAGCCCGCATCCGAATTTCTGGATGATCTGCGGATGTGAATTTGGTACTCTTGCACATGAACAATAGAAGACCCCGATTTTTATACAAAAGGACCGTGTAGATGGACTATGCCGAACATCGGAAACACCTTGTGGAGTGGATACGTTCGCAATTAACGGGTGCAGTGTCAGAGGAAGGGCGCAGGTTCGGCATCCGCCAGCCCGGCCGTTATATTGTTCCGGAAGAGAAATATGAGATTATTCGAGGTGCGCCGATTGAACGCTTTCCGGTCGGTGTATTGTTTCCAGTTTACAAGGGTGCGGAAGGCATCGATCCTGCCTCGGAAGTACAGGACGATGATGACGATAGCGCCTCCCCCGCAGCCGATTCCAAAGATCGGGCGGCCGAATCAGCGATCAAGCGCCGCCGGTATATTCCCCCCTCTTCGGTTGGATTCTCCTTCTTTGTTCGGGGTGAAACAATAGAATTCCAGGTTCTTTGCTCGGCTGTACGGTACGAAATGAAGGGGAAGAAAATTGCCCGGGGATATGTGCACGATGAAGAAGGGCTGTTTGCCAAAGAGTGGTACAGAATTCCGCTAACCGATTCGGATGGCGAGGTGAATACTTTTTCTGCACCAATCTATGATAAAAATATAAAAAGTCGGGAACCCTGCAGAAAACGTGTACCTGTTTTGGATGGTCGAGCAGGCATTGACGTACTCTGGAGGCCATTCGCGGATGGGTGGATAACGACGGTTTCGTTATTTAATAACCATGAACTGCCAGACGTAGCGGAAGCGAAGATACTGGCAGGGGAACGAAACAAGCACTCTTTA
This sequence comes from uncultured Syntrophus sp., assembly GCA_964552725.1. GTDB lineage: Bacteria > Desulfobacterota > Syntrophia > Syntrophales > UBA5619 > DYTH01. The sequence continues at coordinate 1,748 of CAZKHU010000097.1, read as the reverse complement.
TTCGAGGTAGGGCTGAGATGCGTCTTTGACGCCGGCGAGGTCGGAGTATATCCGCGCGTTGACAGGAGTTTGCTGACTGAAGAAGAGCGAGAGATTGAACTCCAATACAAGCATCGACACATATATGCGGTAGGCCACGGCGCGGCGGTGACATGGAGGAAAAATAGGAAGGGCGACGGTGACTCTGTCAAGGAAATCCGGGCTGATTTTTTCCCGACTGTTGAAGTGCCGCAAGTTACTGCTGATGTGGCCGGACGTGACAACGAGACTCTCCAGCTTGCCTATCTTGCTTCCGCCGGTACGACAAAGATTAGCGTATTTGACGATTTGGAAGATTTCATCAATGGGTACGCTGATTGGGTAAAAAAACAAAAATCATTAGCCGCCTCAGTTTTGCCGGACGAGGAGGAAGCGGCCCTGCGTATCGTGGAGCGTATGAGCATCACAGTCTCACGGATGAAACAAGGCCTCTCCATTTTGCGGGAAAATCAACGGGCAACCCAATGCTTTGCCCTCGCCAATCAGGCAATGCTCGACCAGATGCTCCAGTACGACCGCACTCAGGGGAAAGCCAAGACACCGGAGCACTATTGCTGGCGCCCTTTTCAATTGGCGTTTTTACTATGTGATATAGAGTCCGTCGTTAATGAAGACAGCGATTTTCGTGACACTGTGGATCTGATCTGGTTTCCGACCGGTGGCGGCAAAACGGAAGCCTACCTGGGGCTGACAGCGTTCCTCATCTGCTGGCGCAGATTGACAAATCATGCATCAGGCGGCGGAACAACAGTGATCATGCGCTATACGCTTCGCCTTCTGACGGCGCAACAATATTTGCGTGCAACCAGGATGATTTGCGCTTTGGAATTGATACGGCGCAAAATGCCTGCATTGGGAGAAGAGCCGATAACCGTCGGTATGTGGGTCGGTGCAGCATCGACGCCAAACACATTCACAGCCGCACAGAAAATTATGGACAAGGCTGCCAGCGGAAACGTCAGTGCTCCAATGGAGCTTGTAATAAGCCATTGTCCATGGTGTGGGGAAGCTTTCAAAGCGCCCGGCAACTATCTTGCCACACCCCGCAATTTTCACTTTCGTTGCACAAATCCGGATTGCGATTTCGGGTCGGCCACAGGTGGGATTCTTCCCTGTAATGTGGTGGACGAAGCGCTCTATGCTGAACCACCGACCCTGCTCATCGCAACCATTGACAAATTTGCCCGTCTTGCCTGGGAGGAAAGAACGAATGCCTTTTTTGGAAAGAACGGCAACCGGCCACCGGAACTGGTGATTCAGGATGAGTTGCACCTTATCGCTGGAGCTTTGGGTTCCATCGCCGGGCTCTATGAGGCCGCGCTGGATACCGTACTTGTTCAGCGAGGCATTCATCCCAAGTATATTGCATCCACGGCCACCATCCGGATGGCAGATCAACAGGTGAGACGACTGTATGGCAAGGAGGTAGCGGTTTTTCCACCGCCAGGCCTTTCTTGCGAGGATTCGTATTTTGCACGAACGGTTCCTTTGGATGACAAACCGGGTCGCCTTTACATTGGCTATCTTGCCCCGATGCTCGGCCGCCGGCCCATCGGGAAAACGCCACCGAATATTGTTCCGTTGGCAGCTGCTTTATTACTGGCGCCAGAAGTTATTTTTTCAGACCAGGAAGATCGAGACATCCTGCTTGACGCCTGGTGGACAACGGTCGTCTATCACGGCAGCCTCAAGGGTGTAGGAAACAGCCA
>CAZKHU010000096.1:5788-10721 GCA_964552725.1 uncultured Syntrophus sp. | reverse complement strand
CAAGTGCGAATATTGGTTGTATCGAGTTTGAAGACTCTAAAACCGAAATCAGGAGCGAGAGTATTTTTGTCTATATCCAACAATAGTTCGGCTTCTCTTTTTTGTCCTTTATTTCCCTGAAACTTTCTCCCCGCGCGCCGTAGACGTTCTTTAGTCAGTTCGGTGATAGTACGAGGCTTGTCTATTTTGTCGCAATACTCTGCGGCAACTGCTTGCTCCTTATCCTCCGGGTCAAGCAGTTCCGGCAATTGAACAAGGATAAAGCGACGCCTCCTCCCATCTTCAAAATTTTGAAGCATTGTCCCGACCGCGGTTGTACCTGAGCCAGCAAAAAAATCCATCACGATGTCATCGTCCGCTGAGACCGCTCTCACCAGATATTTGAGAAGTCCACTTGGTTTCGGATAGCTCATAACATCGGCTTCAAATGTCTGCCGCATTTCTTCCGTAGCGTCCTCGTTCGTCGGGACACCGTTAACTCTATAAGAAAGCAAATTGGCAGTTTTCTTGAGCTCACCAGATCGGTTAACATAGTTTGGGCGAAAGGGCGCCTTACTAATAATGATTTCGGCATCGGCTGAAATAAACTCATTGACCTTCGTCTGCGAATAGCGCCACTCACCTTGAAGTCGAAAAGCATTCACATTAGTGCCACCAATGATTCTTACATCATCCAACAAGACCGTCTTGATATTCCCCTCCGACATATCCTGCGCTCTAATCAGTTGGTCACTTAAACTGAATCGCACAGAATGAGCCGGGAAAGAAAGCACTCCAAGGCCATTTCCCGCATTATTAAAAGGGTATTTTTTCCCATCCTCGACAGATCCAGCAGCAAAGGCGGGAGACTGTGGTCTGCTCTTTGCGTAAGCCACTATATAGTCGGTTACTGTGCCCATATTCTGATCGAGAAACGAAGGCTTCTTCTTCTTTTCCCACACGAATACCCCACAGAAATTTTCATTGCCAAACACTTCATCACATATTTCCCGAAGGTTATGCACTTCCTCGTCTCCGATTGAGATGAAGATGACGCCACTCGGCGATAGTAGATTCCTCGCAAGTTTAATGCGCGGATACATCATGTTTAGCCAGTCGGTATGGAAGCGGCCGGAGGTTTCGGTGTTGGAGCTGATCTTTTTGCCGCCTTCCACCTGCCCTGTCAATTCGAGGTAATTCTTGATATTATCCTGAAAATCGTCGGGATAGACGAAGTCCTTGCCGGTGTTGTAGGGCGGGTCGATGTAGATGAGCTTTACCTTCCCGGCATAGGATTTCTGGAGGAGTTTGAGGACTTCGAGGTTGTCACCCTCGATCATGAGGTTCTGGGTAGTATCCCAGTCCACGCTCTCTTCCGGGCAGGGGCGAAGGGTGCCGGTCGAAGGTGTGAGGGCGAGCTGCCGGGCGCGCCGCTTGCCGTGCCAGTTGAGGCCGTATTTCTCTTCCCCCTCGTCCACCATGCCGCCGAGAAGCTGCTTCAGTACTTGGAAATCGATCTTCCCCTCTATAACGGCTTCAGGGAAGAGGGCTTTTAGCTGCTCGATATTCTCCGCAAGGATGTCGGCGGACTGACCGCTTAACTTTTCCATTGATTATGCTCCCGTATCCTTCATTTGATCTTCAATGAATCTCTGCATTTCTTCTTTCTTGGGCAGTTCGAGGAGGTACTTGGAGACAAACAACTGGTTGTCCATTCCCGCCAAGGCGTACTCGACCAGCGCGTGATTCTTGCCGGTGCACAGCAGAATGCCGATCGGAGGATTGTCGCCTTCAGTCATCATGTTCTTGCGGTACCAACTCACATAAGTGTTGAGCTGCCCGATGTTTTCCTGACTGAACCTCTCCAGCTTCAACTCCACAAGGACGTGGCACTTCAGAATCCGGGGATAGAAGACCAGATCCACGAAGAAGTGTTCATTCCCGATCAGAATTCGTCTTTGTCGCGCCTCAAAGCAGAAGCCATGCCCGAGTTCAAGAAGAAAATCCTGCAACTTGTCCAGCAGTTGGTCTTCGAGGTGTGATTCCGTCATCACCTCCTTAGCTGCCAGTCCGAGAAATTCAAAGACATAAGGGTCGCGGACAGTCAGTCTCGGCTCGAAGACCTCGGCGCCTCGTTGCGCCATTTCAGCCAGTTTATCCTTGTCTTGGGAAAGACCGGATCGTTCATAATACAAGCTGCCGATCTGCCTTTTCAATTCCCGAACCGACCAGTTACCCCGGATGCATTCGATTTCATAGAATGCCCGTTTCAACTCCTCATCGATCTCAACGAGAAGATCGAAATGGCTATAGGCAAGACGGTGAAGCAACGACTCTGCTTCGGGGTGCAATTGTGGGGACGGCGTCCGCATTTTCTTTCTCTGCACGCCGGGAGGCAGATATTGCTCAAATTGAGGGGACAGTGTCCCCTCAATTTGGGGGTAAAGCCGATAAAACCGCAAATAACGGTATAGCTGCCGTCGGTTGCAGTTGCTGACTTTCAGCTTTTCCAGCCGTAGAGACAACAACGGCAGAAGTTTGTCTCCATAGCTCGCACGATCTGCGCCTCTCAGCTCGTACTCGGCGATGTAGCCGCCTATCAGCCAGTTCCGCAGCGTCAGGCCGACATTTACCGCCTGGTTCGCCTGTGCCGCAAGTTCATTATGCGCCAGACGGATCGCGTCGATCAGTTTTTCAAAATCCCATTCCTGCCGGGCGTTGCTTTGCAGCTCTTTCATAAAACCTTCTCCGCTTCACGCATTGCCAACAGCTTTTTGCATCCAGTATCCCGCGAGGATCAAGCCATCCAAGGTTCAGATCGACGCGGCGGTTGATCTGCGGTTCCCGTTCGGCCTGTGCTCGCAAAACGGCTATTCGACGCGCCAGATCGTCATATTGCAAGAGCGCCTCACGTCGGGCGCAGGCTGCTTCACTGCCGGTGCATAGCTCGAACCGGCCCGTAATCCGGGCCGTCTGCAAGGCCTCCGTACAGTTGATCCAGCCTTGATAGAGTTCCAAAAGATGAGCGCGCGGCTGTAAGGCCAATGACAGACTGTCCAGGAATGCCCCCGTGGCGGTGTGCATAGTCAAATCACACAAAGTGACGGCATCGTCAAGCACCATCTTGCCCGCCTCGCCCTGAGACCAGCGTTTGTGCGCCAGAGACAGCGTCAGATAGTCCGACTGTTCCGTCACAAGCAGCAGCGGATAGGGTATAGCCCGATGAATGAGTTCCACCAGCCGGCCCTCCTTGGCATCCTGACGCAGGGTGAGGGAGAGCACGGCGATTTCCAGATATCCCTGGACATCATCACGGTATTCCGGCACGCCGATGGTCGTCGGCTTCAGCGTAGCCAGCCATTGCAGTTCGTCGATCCCCTCGTTGATCTGGCGCTTGTCGGCTGCGGCGGGGGCTCCGTTTTCCGCGAGCAACTTCTTAGGTACGCGCTGGTCAACCCGCGTTTCGGGCGGCAGGTCGAGGAATTTTATGAATTGATCTAAAGTCATGCAGCGATAGTCCCCCAAGCTAAGGAAGCCTTTCTGCAGATCAGGACCATGTAATCAAGTTTCCGTAATCGGATGATTATGGAATTTCGTCGGATGATTATCGGATGATTACGCACGGTCTCTTGCAAGGACATAACTGATCGAACGCCCTCGTCCTCTTCTTTCTATAACATTCAGATCAACGAGCAACTGGATATCTCGATAGGCAGTATCACGAACCACATTGAACGCGTCTTGCACCCATTTATTGGTGACAAAGCCCTCCTCCTGGATGTGTAAAATAATCTTTCGCTGCCGTTCATTCAGCTTGGCCTCCATGGCAGGAGTAATAAATCTTACAGCATCGGTTGGCGGCATCAGCCGGTCGTAGTTACCTGCCGGCCCGGGGAGGATGACTACAAAAAAACCATCCTGTTGATCGAGCAAGGGTTGCTTCTCCGTTGCCGGTCGCCGTTGTTACGGCGAAGACGCCGAGGGAGAGTCGCTCCAGTTGCTGCTGGTGATCCTTGAGGAAACCGCCCAGATCGATGCGGAAATCGGTGAGCGTCAGGTCCGTAATGGAAACGCCGCTCCCGAGATCCTCAAGGTCGATGACGACGTCCTGTAGTTTGAGCAGCTGCTTGCGCCGGTATTCCAGATCGTTCATCTGGTTGCCGGACTGAAGCTCGATGAGATTTTCCTCGCCCGTGGCGGAGACATCCAGAAGCACCATGCGGCCGCTGACCCTCTGCTCAAGGTTGATGTATTCCTCCAACTCCATGTTGGGCCAGAAATTGACGAGCTGGATGCGGCTGTTGGGGGAGCCGATCCGATCGATGCGGCCGAAGCGCTGGATGATCCGGACGGGGTTCCAGTGGATGTCGTAGTTGACGAGCCAGTCGCAGTCCTGAAGGTTCTGGCCTTCGGAGATGCAATCCGTGGCGATGAGCAGGTCGAGTTCGCCCTCGCCGGCAAGCTCTTCGGGACGTTCTTTGGTGCGCGGCGAAAAGGCAGTCAGGATGGCGGCAAGGTCTTTGCGCAGATTGGGGAGTGTTACTCGGTTGCGCCCCGCGCCGGTCACCAGTGCGGCGTGAATGCCGAAACTTTTCAGTGCCCAGGGGGCGAGGTGTTCATAGAGGTAATGTGCGGTATCGGCAAAGGCGGTAAAGACGATCATCTTGCGGTTGCCGGGGTTAATGGGGTTAAAGCATTTCTGTTCGATAATCTGGCGGAGGGAGTGGAAGAATCCCTCGCCGCCGCGAATCTAGGAATGGGCAACGCCATACCTCGCCAGGATAACCTTGATCTTCCCCTCCTCAGGCAGAAACGGACGGGCAAGCGTCGCCTCTTCGCGTCTTCCATCCATCATCTCCAGAATGATGTCCCATTTCATTTACAGAGCGCCTTTCCTTACGAAAATATTTTTTCGCTCTTACCATCATCCCGCAAAATGAGATAGTTTTTTATG
>CAZKHU010000096.1:0-5688 GCA_964552725.1 uncultured Syntrophus sp. | reverse complement strand
TGAATCGGCGTTCTGAAATCTGCTTTGAATTTATCGCAAAAACAGGTATGAAAACTCGCTGAAAATAATCTGCGGTAAAAAGGAAGAACGAAGTTTTGCAAACAGACAAGGAATCTCCCCGATCAACAGAACCCCCCAAAAGGGATTCGGCACGCCACATTCGCATGCCGCGCCTCTTATATCCCCTTGAGTTGCCGATCATGGAGCGGAAGGAGCAGATTGTCGCCGCTCTCAAAAAACATCCGGTTATTGTGATAACAGGAGAAACCGGCTCCGGGAAGACAACCCAGATACCCAAATTCTGCATCGAGGCGGGACGGGGACGTTCGGGGGTGATCGCCTGTACCCAGCCGCGGCGAATTGCCGCAATCGCCGTCGCCCGGAGAATCGCCGAAGAGATGGAGGAGGAGGTTGGCAGATCGGTCGGCTACAAGATACGCTTCGACGATCATACCTCCCCCTCCGCCGTCATCAAGGTCATGACCGACGGAATTCTCCTGATGGAGGCGCACAGAGACCCTCTCCTCCGCAGGTATGACACGATTATCGTCGATGAGGCGCACGAAAGAAGCCTCAACATCGACTTTGTCCTCGGAATTTTAAAGAATATTCTGCAGAAACGGGGTGATCTGCGCGTCATCATCACCTCGGCCACGATCGATACCGAAAAGTTTTCCGCGGCGTTTGACAAGGCGCCGATCATCGAAGTTTCCGGAAGGGTGTACCCGGTGCAGGTGCGCTACTTGCCTCCCGACCGCGATTCCGAAGAGCAGGACGAGGGGAATTATGTCGAGAGTGCGGTGCAGGCGGTCGATGAGCTGGTGCGAAAAAAGGAACGGGGCGACATTCTGATTTTCATGCCGACCGAGCAGGATATCAGGGAAACCTGCGAACTGCTCCAGGGACATCTTGGCGAAAATGCAGTCATCCTGCCGCTTTTTTCCCGCCTCAGCCGCATGGAACAGCAGCGCGTTTTCCAGTCGACAACCCAGAGGCGAATCGTCGTCGCGACAAACGTTGCGGAAACCTCGCTCACCATCCCCGGCATCCGCTTTGTCATCGACACCGGCCTCGCGAGAATCTCCACCTACAACCCCCGCTCCCGCACCGCGGGGCTTCCCGTCCGGCCGATTTCCAGAAGCAGCGCCGATCAGCGCCAGGGCCGCTGCGGGCGGGTCGCAAGCGGCGTCTGCATCCGCCTTTACTCCGAGGAAGAGTATCTGGCCAAACCCCTCTACACCCCTCCGGAGATCCTCCGTTCGAATCTCGCCGGCGTCATTCTCCGGATGCTCGCCCTGGGCCTGGGAGAGATAAGCGCCTTTCCCTTTATCGACAAACCCGCCCCCAAGAGCATCAAGGAGGGGCTGGAGACGCTCCAGGAACTCAATGCCATAGAGCATTCCAAGGGTCCCGGCAACGGGGAGCTCTGGCAATTGACGAAGATGGGCAAAATAATGGCCAGCCTGCCGCTCGATCCCCGGATTGCCCGGATGATTATCGAGGCCAAAAAAGAGAATTGCCTTCAAGAGGTACTGATTATCGCCGCCGCCCTGACCATTCAGGATCCACGGGAAAGACCGCTGACAAAGGAAAAGGATGCCGACCGGGCCCATGCCTCCTACAAGGACCCCGCCTCGGATTTCATCACGCTGCTGAAGATATATCAGCATGTTTATGGCGCCGGCGGCGAAAAGTCGCAAACCCGGCTCCGAAAATTTTGCCGCGACAACTTCCTTTCCTGGCGCCGCATTCGGGAATGGCGGGATATCCACAACCAGCTTGCAACAATTCTTATGGAAAACAAATTTATCTCTCCTCCGGAAACCGGCAATGGGGTGGATTCATCCCAGGGCCGCCCCGAACCTCAAAAGAGAAGCGGCGCCGAGATTTATACGGCGGTACACCGCTCGATTCTCAGCGGTTTTCTCGGCCATATCGCCTTTAAAAAGGAAAAAAACCTCTACACGGCAACCCATGGCCGGCAGGCAATGCTGTTCCCCGGTTCCGGCCTTTTCAAAAACGGCGGGAACTGGATAGTCGCGGCGGAGCTGATTGAAACATCGAGGCTTTTTGCCAGAGTCGTTGCCAATATAGACAGCGCCTGGATCGAAGAGCTGGCCGGGGAACTCTGCCGGCATATCTATTTTGCCCCCCATTGGGAAAAGAAACGCGGCGAGGTTGTCGCCTCGGAACAGGTCACCCTTTTCGGTTTGACAATCGTCTCCGGCAGACCGGTTTCCTACGGGAAGATCGATCCCGTCGAGGCAGCGCGGATATTTATCCGCGGCGCTCTCGTCGAGGGCGAGGTAAACTCTCCCCTCCCCTTCCTCACCCGCAATCAGGCGTTGATAAAGAGAATCTCCGATATGGAGGAAAAAATCCGCCGCCACGATCTGCTGGTCGGCGAAGAGGAAATCGCCCGCTTTTATGAACAGCGGCTGCCGGGAATTTTCGATATTCGAACGCTGCAGCGGCTGGTTCGCGACAGAGGCAACGACTCCTTTCTGCTGATGAAGGAAGAGGATCTGCTTGTCAGGGAGCCTGATCCCCGCCAGATCGATCTCTATCCCGATGCGGTTTCCGCGGCGGGCTGGAAACTGGAATGCAACTACCGTTTTGCCCCCGGAAAGCCGGAGGACGGCATAACGCTGAAAATTCCGGTGCAGTCGGTTCCCTCTGTGCCGGCCGCGACCCTTGACTGGGAGGTTCCCGGCCTTTTGCAGGAAAAGATCATCGCCCTGCTGCGCTCTCTCCCGAAGGAATACCGCAAGAAACTCATGCCTCTGACGGCGACGGCAGACATCGTCTTTCAGGAGATGCCCCGCAAGGGGGGTCTGCTTTCAGCCCTTGGCCGCTTTCTTTTCGACCGCTTCGGGGTTGATATACCCGCTGCCTGCTGGCAGCTTTCCAATGTCGAGGCGCGGCTCAACCTGCGTTTTTCCGTTATCGATGCCAGGGGACGGGAGCTTGCGGCAGGCAGGGATATTTCCCTGCTGGAAAGGGAATTCCCGGATGCCGAAGTGGAAAAGGCTTTAACGAGAGCGCGTGCAAAATGGGAAAAAAACGACCTGCTGTCATGGTCTTTTGGCGATATCCCGAAAAATGTCGTGGTCGGTGAGCCGGGCGTCAAACCGTTTGTCTTCTACCCGGCCCTGGAAGCTTGCGGCGGCTCGATTTCGCTGCGCCTCTTCAAGAGTTACCGGCAGGCTGAGATTGCACACCCGTTGGGAGTAAAGGCCCTTTTTTCGGTTCACCTTCAAAACGAGTTGCGCGCCCTGCACAAATCCCTTGCGCCCGGTGGAGAGCTGAAACTGTTTGCCGCCGCCTTCGGGGGGACAAAAGCGCTGGAAAATGCCCTTTGCGAAAAGGTTGCAAATGATCTTTTTGCCATTGATATCCGCACCGAAGGGGATTTTTTGTCTCACGCCGAAAAGACGCGCCCCCTTATTCTGCCTGCGGGACAGGAAATACAAAAAATTGCCGCTCCCGTCCTGAAGGCGCTTTACGAGACGGCTGAAAAATTTCGCAAGCTGGAATCCCTCAATTCCTCCAATCGCCCCTTTCTCGCTTTTCTTGCCGATTTGCGCAGGGAGTTGGATATTCTTGTCCCAACTGACTTTCTTATCAAGTATGATAAAGAGCGGCTTTTGCAGATCGTCCGCTACCTGCGCGCGCTTGCCGTTCGGGCGGAAAAGGGCGCACTTCATCTGGAAAAAGCCATCAACCGGGGAAGAGAAATCCGGGAATTGGAGACTATTCATCAGGAACTTTCCCCGACATTGTCATCGGCCCCCGCAGAAAAATTTTTCGCCCTCGAAGAACTCCACTGGATGATTGAGGAATACAAAGTATCCGTTTTTGCTCAGGAATTAAAAACACCCTTCCCCGTCTCCCGCAAACGCCTGGATTTGAAGATCGAAGAAATAAAGAGAATGGTTTGACATCCGCCGGTTTTGCATTTAAGAGTCATCCGAAGGACAGGAGATCAGCTTATGAACAAGGCAATGCCTTTTTCCGGCAAACTGATGACGTCAGGAATGGGAATTCTCCCCCATAAAGCGTTAGACGAAGCAATGGCCCTCGCGCTGAGCCTTGACATCCCTTTCTGGCCGCAACTCCCCAAGATCAATTATTACGAAGACATGTACGTCCAGGCTACCGAAAAATTCCCCGGCATCATCGTGGAGCCGGAGGCTGGGAAGATTCACTTCAATACGGAAAAGTTTTATCTGGAACTGGAAAATGTGCTGAACAATATTGAAAATGAAGACTTCTTCCGCATCACCCCGCAATACTCGGCGACTTACCACCACTTTCTCTCATTGGATCTGACTTCGTACAAGGCAATCCGCGGCCAGCTCGAAGGGCCGGTAAGCGTCGGCCTGGCAATTCTCGATGAAAATAAAACCCCGATAATTTACAATGACGAGGTGCGCTCCCTCCTCTTCGATTTCATGGCGCGCAAGGCCAACTGTCAACTGCACGAACTCAAGAAGAAGAACCCCAATGCCTTTCTTTTTATTGACGAACCGGGGCTTCAATACATCTTCAGCGCAATGTCCGGCTACTCGAATGACCATGCCAGAGAGGACATGAGTGGTTTTTTTGCGCAGATCGAGCACCCCCGCGGCATACATCTCTGCGGCAACCCCGATTGGGATTTTCTTCTCAACCTTGATATCGATATCCTTTCTTTCAACTCCTACAATTTAGGTGAGATATTTGTAAAATACCGTGATGGGATAAAAAGATTTCTCGATTCCGGGAAAATGTTGGGATGGGGAATTGTGCCGGCCAACCATGAAGAGTTCGATATCGAAACGGAGGAAAGTCTCTTCCATCGGATTGAAAAACTATGGGCTGAGCTTCAGAAATCGGGGTTCGACCTGGAACAGATACTTTCCCAGAGTATTCTGATGCCGGCGACCTGCTCCCTGATTAATCCCGACGGGGCAAGAACCGTTGATAAATCTTACAGTTCTTTAAAGAAGCTCTCCGGTCTGCTCCGGGAGAAGTATCTCGGAGAAGTGAAATGAGCATAATATTCCATAAGAGGTAATTGCAAAACTCCGTGTCATGCTCGAATGCTTTTGTCGGGCATCCATGATTTCAAATAGTTAGAAACTGGATTATGAACATTAAACTTCGTTTTCCCGCCCAGAAGCGTTGCGGGAATGACGGCGTTGGGAGTTTTGCAATTGGCTCATAATAGTGGGGTTTTTTATGCCCCTTGTTGCAGCCGCATCATCACAATTCAGATAAAAAGGAGATAAAAATGGTTACGTTGATCGCAAAAATGAAAATAAAAGAGGGAAAAATGGATGAGGCTTCTGAATTATTCCAGGGGCTTGTCCAGAAGGTTCGCGAAGAAAAGGGAACCCTCAGCTATGCAGTCTGCCGCAATGGGGCGGCGCCGGATAGCCTCACCGTTGTTGAGCGCTACCAAGACATGGAAGCAGTCCAGACACACTCATCGACAGCCTACTTCAAGGAATTTTTCCGGGCGATTGCGCCGCTTTTAGAGGGAAAGGCCGATATATCGCTGCTCGAAGAGATCGCCTCAATCTGAGAATCGCGCCTCGTTAAATTCCAGAACGATCTTAAAGGTTAGCTCAAAAACTACTTTTATTTAGTTGAGGCAATTGCAAAACCATTTGTCATTCCCGAAAGCGAAGCTTAATGTTCATA
>CAZKHU010000095.1:0-10755 GCA_964552725.1 uncultured Syntrophus sp. | reverse complement strand
GGAACTGCTGAAACTTGCCGGGCTCTCTTTTGACGTCATCCCCGCCGATATAGAAGAAACGGCCCGCCCGCAAGAAGAACCAGCCCGGCATGTATTGCGCCTCGCCGCAGAAAAAGCCCTTTTTGTTGCTGCCGGCAAACCGGATTGCATAGTGATCGGCGCCGATACTGTCGTCTTTCTCGATGGCGAAATAGTCGGAAAACCTGCCAGCCGCGAAGAAGCGCAGCAAACCCTTGCAAAACTGAGCGGCCGAACTCACGAAGTCTTCACCGGTTTTTGCATAGCGCTGCTTGACCGGGGAATCAGAATTTGCGAGGCAGTCCGCTCATCGGTAATCTTCAGGGAAATGGCCCCGGACGAGATATCCTGGTACGCGGACACGCCGGAACCCTATGACAAAGCGGGCGCCTACGCCGTCCAGGGAATGAGCGCGTCGTTTATCAGAGAAATACGCGGTTCCTATACAAATGTCATTGGATTGCCCCTCTGCGAGGTTGTCGAAAAGCTGAAAACGATCGGAGGCATCGATTTTTCAGGAAGCAGGCAAGCGGAGAAGCTTTTATGAGCGTCACGGAAAATATCGGGCAGATCAGAGCGGTAATTGCCGAGGCGGCGGCAAGAAGCGGCAGATTGCCCTCGGCCGTCCGCCTTATGGCAGTGACAAAAACGGTCGATGACGAACGAATTACGGAGGCGATCAGGGCAGGCGTTGATATAATCGGCGAAAACTATCTCCAGGAGGCAAAACGCAAGATCGACGCTCTTGGCAAATCGCTGGAATGGCACATGATCGGGCATCTGCAGACGAACAAGGCCCGTTTCGCCACCAGCCTCTTCGAGATGATCCATTCCGTTGACCGGATAGAGCTGGCCCGCGAACTCGACCGGCGCGCCGCGGCCGCCGGCTTGACGATAAAGATACTGATCGAGGTGAACGTCTCCGGGGAGACCACAAAAAGCGGAACGCCCCTCGCCGGGGCAATCTCCCTCGTCCGTGCAGTCGCTGCCCTGCCCGGCCTTTCGATACAGGGGCTGATGACAATGCCTCCCTATTGCGACGATCCCGAGGAGTCAAGGCCGTTTTTCCGCAAGCTTCGCGAACTGCGGGACAAGATAGAAACTGAGGAAATACCTCATCTGGAGATGAAGGAGCTTTCCATGGGAATGAGCGGCGATTATGCGGTAGCCATCGAGGAAGGCGCAACTATCGTGCGGCTCGGCACGGCGATCTTTGGGGAACGTCCCCCGCGACAACAAAAACAAGGAGACTGAAAAAATGAATAAAAAGGCTTTTTACACAATCAGTTATGGAATTTACATAGTTTCCTCAGGGAAGGAAGGTAAATTCAACGGCCAGATCGCCAATACCGTTTTTCAGGTAACCTCGGAGCCCCCTACCGTTGCGGTAAGCATCAATAAACAGAATTATACCCACGAGCTGATTACCGGCAGCGGCAAATTCACCGTCTCCACCCTCGATGAGGAGGCGCCAATGACAATGATCGGCCGCTTCGGCTTCAAGTCAGGCAAAGAGCTGGATAAATTTGAAGGCCTAGAGGTCAGAACGGGCGTGACCGGCATTCCGGTGGTCACCGAACACGCCGTTGCCTTCCTCGAAGCCGAGACAATAGGCTCGCTGGACTGCGGCACCCACACTATTTTTCTCGGTCATGTGATCGAATCAGATATGCTCAATAGCGCGGCGCCAATGACCTACGCCTATTACCAGAAAATCAAGGGCGGCAGGGCCCCCAAAACCGCGCCCACCTACCAGGCGCCCTGAACGCGCAGCGGACATAATGGTTAAAGGAGGGAACTGTCGGCAGATGCCTTTTGACGCAATAGCCGACAGAAAAGATTAATTTCTTGACATGGAGGGACAAGACAGATATTTTCACGCGGGGTTATTGTCCCGGCGCCTCTCGTAACTTAGCTGTTTTTATCGCCCTTCTAAACCTCCTTGCTTAAACGGTCTGCAAGGGTAAGACGGTCGGTCAGAAATTTTAATGGGCAACAAGGAGAAAATTGCATGTTGATCCGCTGCTGGGGCGCCCGAGGTTCCGTACCTGTTTCGGGAAACGATTACGTCCGGTATGGTGGGGACACCGCCTGCATTGAGGTAAGAACGAAGCAGGGAAGCATCGTCATCATCGACGCCGGGACGGGGATCAGGAGGCTGGGGAATTTTCTGCTGTCCGAAAAAAAGTACGATTACACAATGATTTTTACCCACGTCCATTGGGATCACATCATTGGCTTTCCTTTTTTCAAACCAATTTTCCAGAGGAAAACAAAGATATCCATTCTGGGCTGTCCCCTGCAGGTACCGGTCTTCCGGGAGGCTCTTGCCACAATCATGAAAGTGCCATATTTCCCTGTAAACATTGAAAATATAAAAGCAAAAATAGATTTTACCGATTTTTGTCAGGGGAAAATCCAGATAGACGACATGGCCATCACCACCATCCCGCTCAGCCATCCCAATGGCGGGATAGGGTTCCGTTTCGAGGAGGATGGCCGCTCGTTTGTCTATCTTACCGACAACGAACTCGGATACCGGCATCCGGGAGGCATGAAATACGCCGATTACGTCGCCTTTTCCAAAGATGCGGACATCCTCGTCCACGATGCGGAATACATCCCCGCGGAATACTCGGCAACCAGGAAGTGGGGGCATTCCATTTACACGGACGCCCTGAGACTTGCGCTCGATGCCGGAGCCGCCAGTCTCGGATTGTTCCATCACAACCAGGACAGAAAGGACGAAGAGCTGGACATGATTGTCGAAGATTGCCAAAAACGGGCTGCCGGAAAAGATATCCGCTGCTTCGCGATGAACCAGGAGATGGAACTTCACCTGGGCAAAGACGACAAAGGAGTCATTCCTTGAGCGGAGCAGGAAACGCCGGAGAATTGCCGTCTCCCATCGTCGATTTTCATACCCATCTTTTCCCGGACCGGCTCTCCGATGCAATCCGCCGCCAGTTTGTTGTGGACTACGGCTGGAACGTCCTCCACGATCTGTACTGGCGCGAAACGGTTGAGTACCTGCGGGAGCATGGCGTAGGAGCAGTCATTTACTCCAACTACGCCCACAAAAAGGGCGTCGCCCGCAGTTTGAACGACTGGAACGTAAATGTCATCGAGAAACTGGATGATGTTTATTGCTTTGCCGCCTGCCATCCGGAAGATGACGACGGATTGGCGATGGCCGCCGATCTGCTTTCCCATCCGAGGATAATCGGTTTCAAGCTGCAACTTCTCGTGCAGCGTTTCTATCCCGATGATGAACGGCTCTTCCCGCTGTACGAGCTTGTCATGGAGAAGAAAAAACGTCTGCTTTTCCACGTCGGAACCGGCCCGGTAGGAAACGAATTTGTCGGCATTGCCCCTTTCCGGAGGCTGCTGGCCCGCTATCCCGACCTGCCGGCAAACATCGCCCACATGGGAGGTCTCCAGTACGATCAATTCGGGGCGCTTTTGGACGACCATCCGGCGCTTTATCTGGACACAGCCTTTTCTTTTCTGGCCGGCGCCGGTTTGATGTTCGATCTCGGCAATGATTTTCTCGAAACCCATAAGAACCGGATTCTCTATGGCTCCGATTTTCCGAACGTGATCATGCCGCGCGAGGAGGAGATCAACGCCCTCCTCGGCCTGGGTCTTTCGCAGGAATTTTACAACGCCGTTTTCCGGGACAACGGTCTCGCTCTTCTCAAACAGACAGGTTCATGACATGGAAATGCCGGATTTTTTCACGGTTGGCGGATTTTGACATCCTTCACTATTTCTGGCAGTTCGGGCAAAACCATGTTCCCCTCCCGGCCTGCTTTATCCGTTGGATTGTGCCGTCGCAACGGTGACAGATAGCTCCTTCACGAGAATAAACATCGAGATTTTCCTGGTTTTTCCCGCTTTCCCCGAAAAGGTCGCGCCAATCGGAGACGGTTGTTCCCCGGCATTCGACAGCCCGGTCTAAAATCACCATAGCCTCGCTTTTTACCTTCTCCCATTCCCGGAGCGTCACACCGCTTGCCGGCCGGCGAGGGTCTATCCCCGCGGCGAAAAGAATCTCGCAGGCGTAGATGTTGCCTATTCCCGCTATTGCGCGCTGATCCATCAAAAATGACTTTACCGGCATCCGCCGTTTTCTGGACATTTCCCGCAAGGCGTGCGCCGGAATTCCTTTCAGGGGATCGCTGGAAGACGCTGGCGCATTCTCCGCCGGCCGCACAGCGAAGGTCCCAAAGCGGCGCGGATCAATCAGCAGCAGTGTTCCTTTGGTAAAATAAATGGCCAGACGGGTGTGCGCGGGGAAAGGCGAAGCGGGCTGTTCCGACAGATAGAGAAGCCTGCCGGTCATCCGCAGGTGAAGCGTCGCCGTCAGGCCGCCGTCAAGGTGCAGGTCAATAAACTTTCCCCGCCTTCTTACCGCAAGAAATTCCCGTCCCGAAAGTTCCGGCGCCTTCGGAAGGAGTGAATCAAAAATCTCGACCCGGAGGATTTTCTCCCCTGTTACAACCCTGTCAAGCTGACGGCAGAGGGTCTCGACCTCAGGCAGTTCCGGCATTGTAAATCCCTTTCAAAGGCAGAGGATATTTAATATTTCTCGTAACTATAACGATCGATTGCAAGAGATGATGCAATTTGCTCGGCGGAAAGGACGTACAGGGCGTCCAGGAAATTGACCTGGAGGCTGCCCGGTCCCTGCGAACGGGAAGCCGCGATTTCGCCGGCAATCCCCATCACCGCCATTGCCTCCGCGGCGGCAAGCAAGGGATCGGCGGTTACCGCGGCAAAAGCCCCGCAAAGGGAGCTCGCCGTACAGCCGAGACCGGTGACCTTGGTCATCAGCGGATGACCGTTCTTCGTCAGGATCACGCCGGCCGCGCCAATGGTGTAGTCCGTCGCCCCGCTGACGCAAACAACGGAACCGGATTGCTTGTGCAGCTCACGGCCTATCGCCACCGCTTCTTCGGAGGAGGCGCTGCTGTCCACCCCCTTTGTTTTGCTGCCGGCATCCAAAAGAGCCATGATTTCCGACGCATTTCCTCGGATGATCTCTGGAGGAACGGCCTGGATCAGTTCACGCGCCGTCCCGGTGCGGTATGATGTCGCGCCGGCGCCGACCGGGTCAAGAACGATCGGAATCCCTTTTTTACGCGCCGCCTCGGCCGCTTTGAACATCGATGGCACCCAATCTTCGCTCAGGGTGCCGATATTGATGACCAGGGCGGAGGCAATCCCGATTATCTCTTCCACCTCCCGCCCGGAATGCGCCATGACCGGCGAGGCGCCGATCGCCAGCAGGGCGTTGGCCGTGTTGTTCATGACTACGTAGTTCGTTATGTTGTGGACAACCGGCCCTTTTGACCGGATTGCCTGCACCGCCGTCCAGATTGAAGAAGGCGTCATGGTTCAAGATACTCCTTTTTTCTCTTTATCGGAATGATCTTCTCGCGGCTCGTGAATAACGATATCGGTTATCATTGTCAAGGGCAAATTCGGCCGCTGCAATGCTTTTGAAATCGGCCGCCATTTGCGATAGACTCGCGTCCGGATTTGACCGAGGAAAAACCAATAGCCAGAATGCAATCAAGAAAACCGGGGTCAGAGACATATTCTCAAATATCACGGCGTGAAATAGCCGCTTGATAACGTAAAGCAAATGCCACACAATAGCGGAAAATTTAATTGAGGTTAAGACTATGGCACGGACAGCAATGATCAACGCCCGCACCGAACGGGAATTAAAAGACGAGGTTGAGGGAATCCTGCAGAGCTTGGGTATATCAACCACTGAGGCGATAAATATCTTTTTCCGGCAGGTAAAGTTGCGACGCGGCCTCCCCTTTCCCGTTGAAATTCCGAATGAAGAAACGCTGAAGGTTTTTCGGGACAGCGAAGCGGACAATGAC
Source organism: uncultured Syntrophus sp. (assembly GCA_964552725.1). Lineage (GTDB taxonomy): Bacteria > Desulfobacterota > Syntrophia > Syntrophales > UBA5619 > DYTH01. The sequence goes on along the minus strand of CAZKHU010000095.1, from coordinate 4,837 downwards.
TTGGTGGCATGTAAAGACGCCGATGATCTGTTCAATCGGTTGGGTGTCTGATGCGGACGTCCGTCTATGCAAACCGCTTTGCAAAAGACTTGAAGCTGATGATCAAGCGCGGCTCTGATCCGGGAAACATCAAGTCCATCGTTCGTAAACTCATTGACTAAATACCGCTGGAACGCAAGCACGGGGATCATCTCCTGATTGGCAATTTCAAAGACCGCCGAGAATGCCATATCGAACCAGCCTGGTTAGGGAGGGCGTAACGGCATTGGAAAAGGCATTTGCAGCAAATGGAATGAAGCAAACCGAGCAGGTTGCGAACTTGGCGAAATAGAAACGCCTTGCATTATACTTTATTTTAGTATAGGATCTTCCATGAGATGGATAGTTACGAAATAAGATTGATCGAGGTGACGTATGCAGGCACACACGAAAAAGCACCCTACTGAAACCGTTGAACTTCGATTCGTCGGGCCGATTGTGAACATAGCGCGGGCCATTGAAACCCTGAAGCCGTTGGGATTTGTGGATACGTCGGATTCTGTCCCGTGGCGGGAGGCTTACCCAGAATGTTCGGAAGGGCAGCTTATCGGCAAGGCTCTGGCCGGGGCGAGATACCGGGAAGGGTTGACGCAGATGAAACTTGCCGAGCTGATCGGCATCCCGCAACGCCATATTTCCGAAATGGAGAACGGGAAACGTCCCATCGGCAAGGAGATGGCCAAGCGCTTGGGAAAGGCCCTGAACATTAGCTACAAGGTGTTTCTGTAGAATGAGGGGGGGGATAGGCTGATCACCGAAGAGGCGGCTTCCCGGCTACCCTGCCCCCTTTAACATCAGGTGCGCAAGGGGCGGTAGAACAATGCCATGTCGCGCCACTCCTGCGTGGTTTGGGCATAGCTTTCCCGAGGTAGTCCGCTTTCTCGGCAGCGTTTGAGGAACTTCTCAAACCAGTTAAGCGCGTCGGACTGATAGCTCTTCAGAATCATGCGCCCCCCACTTTCAGTTTGTATGGCAACTGCTTGAAGACGATTCCTTCTCGTCGCATCCGTTCGTGGTCAATGCGGCAGGCCGTGCCGTATATGACTTTTGATCCGTCATGGGCGGGTAGTGTGCCCAAAATATTCGTGGTCAGAACGTTACCGCCCCGCTGCGTTTTGTCTTTCAAAATGCCGTTGTACAGAAGATAGACCGCCGTGCCGTTGTGGATACCCAAAAGTGGGCTGTCCGAAGCGGCTGTAGCGGGCAGCGGTTCGCCGGTTTCAGTGAAATAGACATGGCGGGCCAGGTCGGAAAAGCATACCGAGGAAAGGATATTGCCCCGTTCGTCAAAGAGCGGCTCCCCCAATTCGCAGTAGCGAAAACCGCCGCCGAGCGGTGCAACAGAAGATGGTTTACCTTTTCTGGGAATGTAGGTATAGCCCACGACAGCTTTCTCCAGGCGTGCCTTGGTCTTTGTCCGGCAAACTTCCCTATCCATCTCCACAAGGACGAATCTCCTGCTGCCACCAACAGCTTGATTAAGTTTCATTACAGCATGGGCCGTTGTGCCTGATCCACCAAAGCTATTCAGAACGATGTCGTCATCATCGGCAACGACACCAATCAAATCGGCAAGCAATTCGGAGTCTTTGGGAAACGGAAACGCTCCTGCGCCAAGGATGCCTTCGACTTCAAGCGTAGCGGCTCGTCCATCCTTGTAAAAGACACTCATCAAAGGCTCCTGATCCACCTCCTTTAGATAGCTTTTACGGTTTGGGATTGTCGTTTCATCCTTACCAAAGTGAATACGGGGTGGTGTCTCAGCGAGAGCCTTGCGTGTAGTTTCCTCATCCCAACGCCAGCCCGTTGATGGCTTGGCACAGGATTTTCCCGTAATAGGATGAATTATGTCATAGCGTGGTCTATTTTCTCTTCCATCATCAGGCCCATGAAAATTATCGGGGAAATAAAGCCCCCTGTCATCAGACCAGTTGTAATGTTTATGGGCTTTTCGTGGGTCTTTCTTCTCGAGTGATCGATACCATGACATCATGGCCTTACGAATGACGCTGTGGTCTTTTCCAAGGCTGACACGAAGATCGGCGTAGTATTGAAGAACTGCGTCAACACCCGCCTTCCTCTTGCGCCATTTGATGTTTCGTGACGTTAGATAGCCTTTACTCCGGGCAAATATCACAATATATTCGTGTGTCTCGGATACAAGCTTGGAATCGCCTTTCTTACCTTTCTCCCAGACCAAAGTGGCAACTTCGTTTTGCTCTCCAAAGACCTCCCGCATCAACAAACAAAGGTTTGCATACTCGTTATCATCAATGCTGATAAAAATCGCCCCTTCATCGCGCAGAAACTCCCGCAGCAAAGCCAGGCGCGGATACCTCATGCAGAGCCACTTGTCATGCCGTGAAAGGTCTTCCGCTTCCTTCCCCACGGCCCTGCCCAGCCACTCCCGCATCTCGGGGCTGTTCACGTTGTCGTTGTAAACCCAGCCTTCATTCCCGGTATTGTAGGGCGGATCGATGTAGATGCACTTCACCTGCCCGGCGTAGTAGGGCAATAGGGCCTTGAGCGCAATCAGGTTGTCTCCCTGCACGAGTAGGTTCCCGCTGCCGGGATCGCCCACGGAGAGGTCGTCATTGCTGCGCAGCAGGTGGAACGGCACCTCGCGGTGATGGTTAACGACGGCTTTCTTGCCGATCCAATCGAGTTTGGGCATGAATCCTTTCACTCCCGTCCGTAGAAAGGTTTTATGGATAAAGTGCTTTGCCGGTTAAAGAGGGCGCCGGCAGGCATTGTCGCTTATCGCATAATGCTTTGATAAAAAATCGTCTCTGAACTGGCGAAGTATAGAAAGGTCATCGTCTTGTGTCAATCAGATATTGGTTACATCAGATATTGGTTACATAATACCATACGGATTTCGATAGGCGGTTATTTGGGCGGTAGTTCCTTAAATAGCTTTTTATAATCCAATGCAAATGATTTTGGTTTATCTTCAGCATAATTCCAATATGATGCAATCTGCCTCACGACAGTGATGTCTATGTGCCGGCAATCCAGCATCAGCCTCAGAATATCCAGTGTTTTTAATGTTTTGATGTTGAAATCTTCGGCTAACGCCAACATATCTGAATCGTCGGTTACGATCTGGATATCCAGCACATAGGCATTCGCCAACGCGGTAATATCCACCTTGAAAGTCCAGGATATGAATCTTTTGCATAGTCCTTTATAAAATCGTATACTTGCGTTATTGTCTGTTTGTTTTTTCTCGAAATATTCAGTTCACAGGCCCGGTTCTTCTTGTATTCAGGTTCATTAACCCAATAGAACATGCTCTTGAGTCGCGGACTCTTATTATATTCTGCTTGAAGCTCCTTGATCACGTAAAGACAATGTCTCTCTTTTCCGAATTCGATCTGAAGGAGAGGATGAATACTTTGGGCAAGACGGAAATAAACATTGGAGTCTATCAGGATTTTTATCTGAGGCATGGTTAGAGCGCCTCATAAATATTCCTGGCATCAAGCAAGGACATTCTGAGGATGCTCTGGACAAAACTTGCCGGTTTCCTGTTTTCCTTAATATATGCCTTCAGGGAACCAAAAAAAGGACTGCCGAAATGATCTGTGGCGGATCTGATATATTGATCCGGCGCGGGTGTCTTATCTTTAAAAAGACATTCGCTGATGGTTTTGAATGCCTTATTAAAGTTGGTGTTTGCCTTGTATATTTCCTGATGATCTGCCAAATCGATGCTCGGAAGTTTACACTGTTGGGCATATTTATTGATTTCCAAATAAACCGTCAGCGGAGACACACATAATCTTTCGGCAACCGATTTTATATGATTGATTTGGTGGGAAATTTTGTCTGTTTTCCTCAAATGCGGGTATTCGATGGCAGCTATTTCCTCGGGAACAAGCAAGGCCCGGGCAAAGGCATCGGCAAAATCTTCTCCTTTATCGTCGTGCAACTCCGGCGCTAAGACGTGCCCCAACTCATGCGCCATCCAGAAGTTGAAATCATGAACATTACAGTCCAGATTCAGATATACCCATGTCGTCATTGACTCCGGCAAATAGATGTGGAGGGCGTTTTCATGTCTGTCTTTGCTTCCCCACAGGACGGGAATGATAACGGCGTTAAGGTCGTTGAAAAAATTAATTAAATCTTCAAATTTTATTGCTTCACTCTGAACCTTGCCAATCTGGTTTCTTATTTTTTTTGCAACCTGCTGAATATAAGGATAATCAAGCTGGGGGTGGATCAGGGTTTTGGGTCGGGAAAGCCTATCAAAGGGAAGATAAGGGACAAGGTTGCCTAGAATCCTTCCGGTGTCGCGGGCTTCTTCAAGATATTGATCTGTGATCTTGTGATTACCTTTTTTTCTGAATGCGACAATAGGCTCATTTTCAGAGGGAAGACTTGATACAATCTCATTGAAATTCAGCCCCAGGGTCATGGATAGCTTCAGCAGCTTGTCTGGTCGCGGGAACTTTTCCCCTTTAAACCATTGCGATACGGTTTCTCTCGAAACTTCAACGATACTTGCAAGTTTAGACTTGTTAAAGCCGAGCCGCTCAGCGCTTTCCTCTATTTTGTTGATGTTAAGTTTGCGATTTTTCATGACTGCATCATATTCACAGCTGTCAACATTTGTCAACTTTTGTTTGATAGGCCCCAGGAGCAAAGCTCTTTTCGGTTGCAGGTGACTGGACAATCAGCTGCCAGGCGTTGCACGTTTCATTCGGCATTCAGTAAAAGTCCCAGAATCTTTACTTACGAGGTAATTGCAAAACTCCCCATTCTTGTCATTCCCGCAACGATTCTGAGCGGG
>CAZKHU010000094.1:273-10913 GCA_964552725.1 uncultured Syntrophus sp. | reverse complement strand
CACCCTTCTTGGCTAAATCAGATCATTTGTCCACCATTTTCTATGGCCGTGCTCAATATATAAGAAAAATCCGGGAAACTGGAATTGCTGTCAGTCTGGGCTTGGGCTAACAGTCGGTATGTGTCCATTCTCTCCCGGCTGTGGCGACGGCCACCCCTGAAGGGCAGGAGATCACCGTTGAAGAAAAGATCGCCATCATGATCGTCCATAGAACCTCTTCACGTCATGAAGGAACAGAATCCCGGCAAAAGTCGGAAGGGGACTTCTCGGCGGAAAGGTTAAAGCGAGGATGAGCAGGGTGAATGGCAGGTCAAGATTTATGCCAATTTCATTAACCCTCCCAGAAACAATATAGAAAATCAATCAAAGGATATGGCGTGCCTATGGAATATTTTCTTGCGAGTATTGTTAAACTCAACGAAAAGTCAAGATAATTATCGAAAACGTGTGACCCTCGTCACAGTTTTTGCTTCACTTTCCATCCCTAAAATCCATGATTTACTTCAAATTAGTTATTCCATTATCATTCGGTCATAAATCCATAAACGCAATTTTGCATATCTGTGTAATTTTTGGATATGATATGCCACTGCTCCAGGCCCAATTCGCCCGCTATGGACTCCAGGCGCTTCACGTCCCGGAGGGATGGCCTGAGTTTCACTTCGTAGGCATGTTGCTTATCCACGACGAAATCGATCTCCACACCGCTTTTCCGCTGGTAGTAATTCACCTCGGTCTTTCTGGCAAGGGAGGTAAAAACGGCGTTCTCGAACAAAGCGCCCTCGCTAACGCGCGCGAACCGGTTCAGCAAGCCCGTATCGCAAAGATAAGGGTGGGAGTCTGCCTGAACATATTTTCAGAATAAAATTTACAGCGTAGCGGGATCGAAGGCAAAGGCGACAAACCGGCCGTCGTGGCTCAAACTTATTTCGACGGGAAGGCGGTTGTCGCGAAAAAGCAGGAAAGGGGCGCCCGCCCCCTGTTCTTCTCTGGCAACGGACAAATCGTCGATACTACAGCAAAGACGTCGGGCAACCTCGTCGAGCAGGATTTTCCTTCCAAACAGGGACGGATCATCGCTGTCTGCAGCGAGCCGCTCGACGCGGAAAACGACCCTCGCCAGCGCCTCCGGGGTTTCTGCCGCAATCACATGGAGCATCTCCCCGGCAATGAATATCTGCACGGGCATTCGCCCCAGAGGTGTGGTCACGCTGCCCTGCAGAGAAAAGGCATCTGGCGGAAAGGCTCCTGTGTCGATAATAACGGGATATCTTTTGGGTACTGAACAAACCGAAGGATCGTAGCGGCTGAGCGCCTTGTAGGCCGCCTCTTTTGCGGCCCAGAGCGCCCAGAGAATGCTGTCCGGCCGCTCCGAGCCTGTAATTGACGACAATTCCCGGGGATTGAAGACGCGGCGGCAGAAACGCTCATCGTCACTTTTGCCGATATTTTCCGGCTCGGCCAGATCGACTACGTCATTGCCGACGGGAGGCAAAGTACCGTTCCTCCAGCGAAGCGAGGCGATCGACGATCTGCCGCGCATATTCCCTCTGCACCCGCAACCCCCCCTCTTCCCGACGTTCGGGAACAAAGGCATCCAGCATCATCGTGAAACGCTCGCCCAGAATCGGCATCGACCCGTACGTTTTCTGGTGGTCTCCCCGCAGATAAACAACCAATACCCGGGCTTCTTTCTGCTCATCGACAAGCCGGCCGACGCCATAGGAAAAATTCTCCCGGTCAACCCTGCCGTTCCGGGAGCGCGTCCCCTCCGGAAAGATAACCAGCCGCTGTTTCCAGTTGAGAACCTGAATGCACTTATCGAGCAGTCTCTGCACCTCCTCCCGGCTTCCACCCCGGTCAACCGGGATGCATTTCAAGAGGTAGCACAAAACTACAAGAAAAGTATTCTTATAAAAATTCTTTATTTCCGGCAAGTTCCAGGGGACATGCCGGAAATGGAGAATGTGATCGGAAAGCGATAAAAGGCCGTAGCTGATTACCAGCGAATCAACCATCGTCAGATGATTGGGGCAGACAAGCCACGGCCCCGCATGTTCGCGACTCAAGTTTTTCACTTGTTTGCGCACCTGCTTTAAATCGCGGATGCTGTAGCCTCTCAACTTCACGAAGAGAAAACAAAGCGGCGCAGTCAAGACGACGGCAATCCCGCCCAGAAACTGCTGCAAAGACAGTTTACGGCGATCCTTTGTTGTTATCATAATCTTAAATTATGCAGCCTTCTGATAAATAAGCTCAACCGCGTCGCCGATTGTCGTAATCCTGTCCGCATCGTCGTCCTCTATCGTGGTGCCGAACACATCCTCGCACTTGATGATGATATCGACGAGTCTTGCCGAGTTCACCTTCAGATCCTTGATGATATGGGTCTCCGCCGTCGCCTTCTCCAGAAGCGAATGATCCTTCACATATCCTCTCAGGATATCGAAAACCTTCTTTGTAATTTCTGCTTTTTCCATTTTTAACTCCTCCTTGAAATTATTGATTTTTATTAATTATTCTTCCCATTTTTTGAAAATTATACAACTGTTCACGTCGCCAAAGCCGAAACCGGCCTTGATGGCAATCTTTAAATCCGGCGAAACAACGGCCTCGTGGGGAATGCTGCCTGCCCAGGGGGCAATCAGCGGATGGACATCCTCGCAATTGATTGATGGATGGATGAATCCGTCCCGCAGTTGCAGCACGACTCCGACACACTCGATCGCGCCGGTTGCCCCCAGACAGTGCCCGATCATCGACTTTGTCGAGTTGATCATCGGAAAATTCTCCGGACCTCGTCCCAGTGCCGTCGACCAGTTCTTGACCTCTCCCGGATCGGCAGAGGTCGCCGTCAAATGGCCGTTGATCAGGTCTATCTGCCCGGCGGAGATCCCCGCATCGGCAACTGCCCCTTTTATGCAACGGACAACCCCGTCCGGATTCGGCGCCGTCATGGTTCCGCCGGTCCGGTGGCCGCCGCAGTTAACCATCCCCCCCAGAACTTCGGCATAAATACGCGCCCCTCGCGCCAAAGCCGTTTCGAGCTCCTCCAGAAGCAGAAACGCTCCGCCCGCTCCCGGCACGAAGCCGGCAGCCGTGGCGCTCATAGGCCGTGAAGCCTCCTGCGGCCGGTCGTTGAACTTGCGACAGATAACCTTCATCGCATCGAAACCTGCCCAGATGTACGGCGAAGCCCCCTCCGAACCCCCTGCCAGCATTCGCGTCGCCAAACCATTTCTTATTCGGGCGACTCCTTCGATAATCGCCTCATTTCCGGTACTGCACGCCGAGGAGTTCGAAGTAACCTGATTTCCCAAAGCGAGCAGGCCGGCAATCCGGGCACTCGTGGCGCTGTTCATCACCTGCTCAACGACCCGGCTCCCCATGCGCCTGCATTGCCCTTCGTTGACAAGCGGCACCAAAGTGTCGGCAATCGTGTCCATGCCGCCTATGCCGGATCCGGCAATAACTCCGGCATCCCACTGCACCCGGTTATCATCGGCGGCAGGAACGCTGAATCCGGCGTCTTTCCAGGCATCGATCGCCGCCACGGAGGCAAATCCGATATTATCGTTAATCGACATCAGCTCTTCGCTATCAAAATAGCCTTCCCTGATTTTTTCAAACCCTTCCGGCGCTCCTCCGACCTGGCAGCCAAAGCTCAACTCCGCCATCCTGGGGACAAAACGGATACCCGAACGGCCCTCCCGAAGAGCATCGGCAAATGCGTCAAGACCGTACCCGTTCGGCGCAACCACTCCCATTCCCGTAACAACTACCCTGCGTCTCATCAAACCTTCTCCTCTGACTCAAACTTTCAAAAACTGCCAACCGCGTGGACGTTTTTTCATTAAAATGCAAACTTTTCTCGCGGCACCGCCCTGCCCGTTAGAAACCCTGAACAAATGGGCGCGCCATCCTGTCTGGTCATTGTGCACTCAGACTTGAGCTGATTCCCGCGAAAATATGATTTTTTGGCAAAAACAGTAACCATCTCGCCGGGACGAACAACATCATTGAACTCCACCCCATCCGCAAACGCAAAGAGCGCAATCATTTCGCCGTTCAGGGGGGGGGCCGCTTTTTTCTGCATCATCTGCAGATAAATGCCAAAGGCGACAACGCCCGTCTGAGCCATCGTCTCAATCAGGATAACCCCCGGGGTTACGGGGAAACCGGGGAAATGACCCTGATAAAAATATTCGTCTTCGCTAAACCGGTGAACGCCAACGATATGATCGCCGTCAAGCTCGCGGATCTCCGAGATAAAACGAAACGGACGCTGCTGGGGCACCATTGTCAGGATACGATTCCGTAAAGCAGCATCAGCCTCCATACATTCCTCCGTTCACATGGATAACCGTGCCGGTAATGTACGATCCGGAGGCTGCCAGAAAACCGACGACCTGGGCCACCTCTTCCGGCCGTCCCATCCGGCCGAGCGGAATTCCGGCAAGGATGCCCTCCCGGACTTCGTCCGGCAGACGACCGGTCATATCCGTGTCGATAAACCCCGGAGCAACCGAATTGACCAGAATCTCGCGCCCCCTCAGTTCGCGGCAAAGGGATTTCGTCATTGCGTCGAGCGCCGCTTTCTCCATCGCGTAGGGAATCTGACCGGCGTTTCCGGTATGGCCGACCACGCTCGAAATGTTGATGATTCTGCCGCTGTTGGCACGCAGCATGTACTGGCGCAAAACACGCTTCGTCAGGTACCAGGCGCCTCGCGCCGCCGCACGCTGCGCGTCAAACTGCTCGATTTTCATCCGCAGCATATCGATGTCGATTGCAACGCCGGCGTTGTTGACAAGGACATCGACACGGGCTGTTTCATTTTTCAGCATCTCGAGCATCTGGTCTATCTGCGCAATATCGGCCAGATCAACCGGCAGTAAAAATCCGTCGCCGATCCCCGCAAGCAGGCCTTCCGCCTCTTCCTTGCTGGAACGAAAGCAGATCCCCACCCGAAAACCCCTTCCGGAGAGTTCGCGCACACAGGCGGCGCCAATTCCTTTTGCTCCGCCCGTTACAATTGCCACTTTTTTTTCGTCGCTCATTTTCCTGCCTTCCCGCTGCTTGTCTTATTTTTCCAACTTCCCGCCGATTGAATTTGCCGACCGGCGCGGGTAGTCCTGATAAGCTATATTTCTGAAAACCCCGGAACGGGCCCCATGAATCTCGGCAATCTCCTCTCCGTCAACAAAGATCCTCCCCTCGCCGACGGCAATGGTCGCCCCCGATTCCCGCAGATGCGTCAGGCGCCTCACATCAACCTCATATCTAACTATGTGGTTGAATGGGCGTATCTGACCGCTAAAGGCAACTTCTCCACACCCCAGGGCCCTCCCTGAACCCAGCGCCCCCCGCCAGACGCAATAAAATCCGAGCAGTTGCCAGACGGCATCAACACCGAGGCAACCTGGCTGAACGGGGTCGCCCGGCATGTGACACTGAAAATACCAGGCATCGAGATGAATGTCCTGCTCGGCGACTATTGTCCCCTTGGAACCGTCCGCTGTTATCTCCAGAATCCGGTCCAGCATCAGAAACGGAGGGGCCGGCAGACGGGCCAGAAAAGACTCGGGCGGATCGTCCACCAGTTTTCCGTACGCAAAGGCGATTATCTGCTCCTTGTTGAACGACGCGCCCTGCTGAAATTCCTCATAGGTCATTGTTTCACCCTGCTATCATCAACTTCCAGAAGCAGTTGAACCGTGGTCAGCCCCGCGCCGACAAGACAAATTCCGACCCGGTCGCCATCCTTCAATTCGTTCCAGTGAGCGCTGAGCACGGCCGGCGCCCCGGCGCATCCGGTGTTGCCCAATGAATCCACATTGTACCAGTGATTCTGATTGGCTATCGCCGCCCGCTCGCAGACGGTGCGGAGCGCCAGCATATTGGCCTGGTGGCCGATAAAAAGGAAACGCCCCCTGCAGGATTCATCAGCATCAGCCAGGAATTTTCTGACCGAATCGGTCATGCTGCGAATGGCAAATCCCTGCACGGCATGCCCATCCTGACGGAAATGGCCATTGACAATCATCACCCTATCCCATGCCGAGGTCTTGGTCATGCAATCTGATTCGATAAAAGCCAGACGCGAAGGAACCGTTCCCGACAAAACGGCGGCCGTTGTTCCATCGCCGAAAAGAACGCAGTTTGACCGGTCGCTGAAGTCCATCGCCCGGGTGATGTTCTCCGGCTGGACAATCAGGACATAGCGGGGAAGTCTTTCAGGCGCCATCCTGTTCAGAAAATCCACGTGCATTCCAAAGCTTGTGCAGGCCGAATTAAGATCAAAACAGGGCGCCTCGATCCCGAGCGCGGCGGCGATAATTGCCGCGTCCGCCGGCGTCGAATGGGAAGGGGCGCAGCAGCCGGATATTACCAAGCCGATATCTTCCGGTTTTATTCCGGCGCGCTCCATGGCAGTTTTTGCCGCAAACGCCGCCGTCTGGGCGTTTGTATAAAGGCTGGCCTCGTCCGCAGCTCGCGGATCACTGTTCTTTGTCCGAATGATATAATCAAGAGAAAGAACCGTGCGCCTCTCCCGGATACCGACCCGTTCAATTATCCAGGCGTCGTCGGTCCCAATGTCAAGCTCCTCGAAAAAACGGTTGTTCATCACGTTTTCCGGATGAAAATGGCCAATGCCATGTAAATAAAGCATTAGATCAGCTCCCTGCCGATGATCATATTCTGAACTTCGCGGGTGCCTTCATAAATATCAATGATCTGGGCATCGCGAAGCAGCTTTGCTATCTCATACTCCTCGATGAAACCGTATCCGCCGTGGAGGTGCAACCCTTCCGTAGCGCAGAATATCGCCGCCTCGGCGGCCATGTTTTTGGCAAGCGACGCATACATTCCCTGCTCGGGCGAACCATCCTTGATCATGAACGCCGCCTTCATCAGGGCCATATCGGCAAGCTCAACCTTTTTCCACATTGCCACGAGAGTTTCCCGGGCTACCGGCATATCGCAAATCCGCTCCCCGAACTGGCGGCGTTCCCTCGTATAGGCAAGGGCGACGTCCAGGGCGCGCCTGGCCAGGCCGACCCCGATTGCCGCCACCATCGGCCGGGCATAATCAAGAACATCGGTGATATACTGGAAGCCAAGGCGCCGATCGCCTATTATCTGTTCATCCTCAATGACTACGTCCTCGAAGGTAACCGCGGCCGTGTTGGAGAGACGCTGCCCCAGCTTGTCCTCCGGCTTGCCCGTCACGATTCTTCCTCCGCCGGGCAGTGGAATCTCCCGGGAGGAGTGGGTGTCGAGTTCCGCCGTTTCCGGTTCGAGCGAAAGCGAGGGAATGACCACGCAGGCCATGAACGGGGAGGCCGGCTTCCCTACCTTGCAAAAGACCGTAAACTGCGATGCAAAAGAGGCATTGGTGATAAAGCATTTGGCGCCGTTCAGGATGTATTTCCCGTCATTGCCTTTGCGCATGACGGTGGTCATGCTCGCATTGTCGGAACCGGCATTCGGTTCAGTGAGACAGAATGACGCCAGAATCGCCTGCTCGGCAAAGGGAGTAAGAAATGTTTGCTGCTGTTCCTTGCTGCCGTGCAGGGCAATGACAATATTCGCCAGGTCGTTGCACATCGTCGAGGTGGCAATTCCGCTGTCGCCATAGGAAAGCTCCCGGATAATCAACGCCGACGCAATCGCATCCACTCCATAACCCTTGATATCCTCCGGAATGGAAAGATTCATGACGCCGAGTTCCCATGCCTTACGGATAATTTCAAACGGAAAGACATGTCCCTTCTCGATAGTGAGCACATGCGGGGTTATTTCCCTTGCCACAAAGCGCTTTACCGTATCGAGATACTGCTTCTGCTCTTCATTGAGATTGAAATCCATTTAAACCTCTTTCATAAATCCGTAATTTAATCGGCAACCCGCAGAGGGATGCATTACCCCAGCAGCTACGCGCGTCCCTAAAGCATAAAACATGCCATGCATGCAGAATGGACGGGGGTTTTTAGTTATTGTTTAAGAAATTAAATTGATTGATAAAATTTTTCCGATGATCAGGAGTACAGGGGAAAAAACCTGGATGTTTTACAATTCGGAGACAATCACCCTTCGCGGTGCGTAGAAAAAGTCCGCGGTGGTGCGAAGCTGTCTACGCAGCGGAAGGAAGAAACTATGGGACGGCTCGCAGCCCCGCGGCATGCTGGAGGGTGCAGATCAATTCCGCTGCATCCAGACGGCCGTCTCCGTTTACATCCGCCGCCAGCGTCATGACGGCGTCGGCAGTGGAAAGCCGGGACATCGTCTTCAGCAGGAGGACGGAATCGGCGAGATCGACGACGCCATTGTCATTCACATCGCAGGGGATCACATAATTATTGATCTTGATGGAAACGGTGTCCATACTCTCCGCATTGCCGGAATCCGTCACCTTGAGCTGAAAGGTCAGCAGACCGCCCGCCGCTTGCACCAAAGGCGCCGTGAAGGTCGGTTTCACCGCGGCCGGATCAGAAAGCGTCACCGTGGGCGTCCCACTAACCTGAGTCCAGGAATACGCAAGATTGGCATCCTCCACGTCGGTCGATGCGGAGCCGTCCAGCGTCACGACGGTTCCTTCCCTTATCGACTGGTCCGGGCCGGCGTTCGCCACCGGCGCATCGTTCACCGCCGCCACGTTCACCGTCACCGTCGCCGCATTGCTCGTCGCGCTGCCGTCGCTGACCGTATATGTGAAGCTCGCCGCACCGTTGAAGTTCAAGCCTGGCGTGAAGGTCACCGTCCCGTCGGCGTTCAGCGCCGCCGTGCCGCCTGTGCCATTCGTCACAGCGGCAACCGTCAGGGCGCTACCCTCCACGTCCGTGTCGTTGCCCGCCAACTGAACCGCTGTGTAAGTTGCCGCAGTGTCTTCAGTCGCAGTCAAAGTGTCAACATTCGCCACCGGCGCATCGTTCACCGCCGCCACGTTCACCGTCACCGTCGCCGCGTTGCTCGTCGCACTGCCGTCGCTGGCCGTATATGTGAAGCTCGCCGCGCCGTTGAAGTTCAAGCTTGGCGTGAAGGTAACCGTCCCGTCGGCGTTCAGCGCCGCCGTGCCGCCCGCGCCGCTCGTCACACCGGCAACCGTCAGCGTGTCGTCTTCCACGTCCGTGTCATTGCCCACCAACTGCGCCGACGTGTAGGTCGCCGCCGTGTCTTCTGCCGCAGTCAGCGTGTCCGCATTCGCCACCGGCGCATCGTTCACCGGCAGCACGTTCACCGTCACCGTGGCTGTATTGGAAAGATGCCCATCGTTATCCTTCACCGTGTAGGTAAAACTATCCGAACCCCAGTAGTTCGAGGCGGGGGCGTAGCGAATCTTTCCGTCAGACTGAACCGCAGCGCTCCCATGGGCAGGCGAGGTCGCCACCGCCACGGTGGCCGGATTCAGCGTTTCGTTTCCGTTGAGATCCGTGTCGTTCGACAAAACATCGATATCGATCGGGGTCAGCGTATCCTCATTTACTGTGGAAGTGTCATCATTGGCCACGGGGGCGGCTATGGTCTGGAAATTGTCGATCTCGACCTGGCTTGCCCCACCCGCTGAGCCTATGAGCGCAAATACTACCCTGGCACTGATATCAGTTGTGGTGATGCCGCTGACATCAACCATCACCTGTGCCGGCAGGGCAGGAGTCCAGGCGGATCCGCTTGCGGAAGCGCCTGGAACGGTTACCTTTGGCGAATAATAGACCTCCCCGGTCTGCTGCAAATTGAAAATCGCATTAGCGTCAATTGGTTCGATAAGGGACGAGCCTGTGTCGGGGTCTTCCAGATAAACGACAAATGCATCCGGAGGATTCCCTTGATTGGGCTCCAGGGTTATCTTCGTCAGGGTAAAAGACAACGTCGATGTCCCCGCAGGAATACTAATATTCTGCGACGCCTCCGCATAATTGTCTCCCCCTTCCGGAAGTTTAAGTACGCCCGCGTCGATGTACGCCGCGCCACTGAGGGTCCATCCGAAATCAGGATCTGAAGGATTGGAGATGGAGAAGTCGCCGTTTTTTACCGCCAAGTCCGCAGCGTTACTTTCCAGCGGCGCCAGCATAGTCAACAGAAACAAGCAAGACAGAAGCAGGCGCAACAATCCGCAGGGCCGGGACTTTGACAGTCGATTGGCATGTGACCCGTTTTTCCGGTTTCGTTCTGCGTTCTGCATCTCCGCTGCTGCCGTCATATATCGAGACCTTATAAACTCGTTAATACTCCCCGCGTTCCGCGAAACTCCGCCCCTCTGCACTCAGGCAGCCCCGGCGACGGTCATGCTCAAGTCATAGCCCGTGCTGTAAGCGAAATCCTGCGCTCCTTCAACCTTCATAAAATAGACGCCGCCCGCCAGACCGTTCAGCGACAGGGCCGCAATTCCGTTGCTGCCGATCACGCTGCGTATAACATTGCCCGAGGTATCGAGCAGACTAAAGAGCAAAAAAGGCTCCTGTGTCCGGTAATTGATCCGCGCGATATCCGCCGCTCCGGCAGACTGGGACAGCGCGAAGCGGAAAAAGTCCATATCTTCGCTGTTGTGCAGATTCAGCCCCGTTACGCTGGCGCCGCCGCCTGATAAAGTCACAACAAAAGCGGTCTTGAGCGAATCATTGCTTTCCCTGGCATCGGGA
>CAZKHU010000094.1:0-263 GCA_964552725.1 uncultured Syntrophus sp. | reverse complement strand
CAGAACCACCAGCGGCGCAAAGCGGACGTTGTCCGTCTCCACCGGTTCCGTTACCAGATTGCCATCGTCAGCCAGCAACCCCAGATAGTAGGTCCCCGGCACAATCCCGGAAAGATCGAGCATGCGGCTGTCCGTCGCCTCAGCGTCGGCGGCAAGCGCCGCAAAATTGGCCGTCGCCAGCCAGGTGTCATTCGCATCAATAATCTTGTCCGTCGAGAGATAATAAGCGCCGGTGAAAGCCGCTGACGCAGCATCGCCGATAT
>CAZKHU010000093.1:0-11175 GCA_964552725.1 uncultured Syntrophus sp. | reverse complement strand
CTTTCGACAATAAAGGCGCTGCTGTAGAGATGGCTGGGCGAAAGCCAGCGGCGGATTTCCAGCTCCTTGCCGACGACCACCTTCGCCTTTGTCCCTTCGATGCGCAGGGAACTGATCCGGCCGGAAGGCCCCCTTTGCAGCGGAACGAGTTTCTGCAGAACGCCAAAATCGATGCCCGATTTCCGGCGGATTATCTCTTCCAGTTCCTCCCGTTTGTATTCAACGCGCCAGCGGAAAAAATCCGCCGTCTTTCTGTCATAAGCGGGCAGAATCTTTTTCAGCAGATTGTCATCCTTCACGTTGCACCAGGAATCAGGCGTCGACAGAATCCAGTCTGCCGCCTCCTGCTCCGTGCGAAGCGGGGCAAACGGCCTTGCCGAATCGCAGACATGGGAAAGATACGGAACGTCCTTCGGCTCCCAGCAGGTTTGATAGTCTTCCGTCATCCCGCCGCACGCCTTGTGATACCTTGCATCGCATATCTGACCTTCATGAATCAGAAATACGCCCCGCGTCGCCCGGACCGCCGCTGCCGCGTTGCCCCCTGCCCGGTTGCCCGTTCCCTGGTAGCGCTGACAGTGATCATCGGCGCAGACATCAAAAAAATCGTGATCCTCCCGGTCATACCAGCGGATCACCCCTTTTTCGCCACCGGCGCCGTAATTTTCGCAACCGCCAATTTTTTCTGCCTTTTCCTTACGCTGAAGCATGGCGACGAGCCAGCTTCTCGAGGCAATGGCGTGGGCGCTGAGAAATTCCGGCGGGGCCTCATCGCTCATCTCCGAAGAAACAACGCTTTGCAGGTACGTCTCGACGGGAAGCTCGTTTATCGCCGTTATTTTCCCGTCATCCGAAGCCAGGAAGGTAAGATCTCCGGGGAAGGTCTGCTTCTCCTGCTGTTCCCAATGGAAGCCGACGCCGATCGTCACCTCTTTTATCGCAAAGGTCGCATTTTTCTCCGCAAACAGTCGCAACTGCGGCGCCTTTACGATCTCCCTGCCACGCTCGTCGCAGAAAACGGCATCCTTCCCCTGCGCTCTAACGATAAATTCCCCACTCAAGATTGTTCCATTGGAGCGGTAAAAACCGTTCAGCATTCCTCTTATCTCCGGATAGCGATCGCATATCCCCACTTTGATCTCTGGTTCTTCCATATCTCCCCTCAGCCCTCCGTTTCCCCTGCCGCTAACCGATCAACTCCCGTTTTTCCGCCCAGGCAATTTTATAACCCGACGGTTTGCCCATCTCTGAGATTTACCAACCCCTCCTCGCAGATGCGGAGGTAGGGAATCGCCCCCGTGGTGAGGGTTCCCAGGGTCAAATGGGGACGGGAGAAACTAACGCCGATGGTTGAGACTGCCTCCTTGATCTCATTAAGTTTTTGAACAAGCATCTCCATTGGCTGCTCCGAAACAATGCCCCAGATGGGGAGGGCAAATTCGGCGATTACCTCCCCGTCCCTGCAAACCACAATTCCTCCCTGCAGCGCGCGTATCCTGTTTACGGCAAGCGCCATGTCGGCATCGCTGGCGCCAACGACCACGATGTCCGAGGTATCCCAGGCCGCGGAGGTCGCGAAGGCGCCCGCTTTCATTTTAAAGCCGCGGACCAGCCCGATAAATTTACTGCCGGGGTTGTGGGTTCGGTCGATGGCGGC
The DNA here is from genome assembly GCA_964552725.1 of uncultured Syntrophus sp. Lineage (GTDB taxonomy): Bacteria > Desulfobacterota > Syntrophia > Syntrophales > UBA5619 > DYTH01. The sequence continues at coordinate 9,518 of CAZKHU010000093.1, read as the reverse complement.
AACCTTGATAATATCCCGTTCAGGATCGGCATGGATCATACCGTCAATGACCGGCATATCGATCCTCACCTCCCTCGTTACCAATTCCGTTATCAGATCCATAACCCGGACGTTTATGCCGGCGGCGGACGCATCTGCCGGGATGGAAAAATCAGCGGGGATTAAATCAGCGGGAAGATGAATGCTGTTGCGACTCGGATACGCATAATCGTATTTGCCGGGAGCGACAAGAAGCTCGCCTTGCTTCGCCACTATCTTGCCGCTTGCAATAACACACTCGGGCCTGATGGTCTGCAAATCCGGGATAATCACCATGTCGGCATATTTGCCGGGCGCTATCCCTCCCAAAATTCCATCGAGAGAAAAATGTCCGGCTGCATTTATCGTCGCCATCCGCAGGGCATCCATGGGGTTAAAGCCGACATCTATCGCCTTTTGAACTATATATTCCATGTAGCCCTTCTCCAGCAGATCGCCGGGATCGACACTGTCGGTAGTCAGAATCAGCCTCCGCAGGTCGGCGCCCATATCCTTTATCCCGGATACGGCTTCCAGATCGCGCCGGATGCTGCCTTCCCTGAGCATCACGTAAATCCCCAATCTCAACCTTTCCAGAACTTCCTCAGCCGTGATCGGCTCGTGGCAGGAAGAAGCGCCGATCGCTGCATAGGCCATGAGCTTTCGCCCGCCGGCCCCGGCTGAATGGCCCTCCACCTTCTTTCCCCGCCGCAGGGTCTCTGCAAAAAGGGGAAGAAACTGCTCCGGGTTCTGGAGGACGGACTGCCAGTAAGACTCCCCCAAACCAAGAATGTCATCCCTGAGCAAAAGCTTCCTGATTGTCTCCAGGGATATTCCGTTGCAGGCGCGGCTTATCGAAACCATCGCCGGCATCGTCCCATAAACCTTCAAGGGCTGATCGCGAAACGAATCCAGAAGATCGATCACCCCTTCATATCCGCCGACGGGGAAAACCTCCATCGTTTCCGTAACAACCGTGGTTGTCCCGCCCTTTAGCGCAAACCGCGTAAACTCCGCGCTGTCATAAATCTGGGCCAGATGCGTGTGCGTTTCAATAAAGCCGGGGATGACGGTCATGCCCGCCGCATCGATAACAACGGTCTCCTCCCCGATGTTTTCCCGGGCTTCCCGTCCGACGTAGGCAATCCATTTGCCTTTCACGGCCACGGCAAAATCATCCAATATCTCGCCTGTATATACATTTGCCACTCTGGCGTTGACAACGACAAGATCGGCCTTCTGACGTCCCAGCGCCGCCTGCATAACTTCCATTGCCTCACTGCCTTGCATTACAGCCGATTTTCCTGATGCGCTCACGAAATGCCTCCCTGCAATAGTTTTTTCCTTATTCCGACATTTTTCCCTTCTAATCGTTACCGCATCCAATTTCAAGAAAAATCGGCCTTTTAACGGAGATAAATGTATTGCGGCAAACCTTATATATCCCTTGACAGAAAAAAGCTTTTGGAGATAAGGAGTACAAATTAAATTTTAGAGCGCTTCACTATCGCCGGAAACATACCGAAGCAAGCCGATAGCTTATGAAAACAAGGCTTCGTTTGCGGCAAGCATAATCTTCATAATTAAATCCTGAAACCGGAGGCGTTGAGCATGGGCTCGTATTTTTCAGATGATACAGTCAAAAAGTCGCAGGAATTGACCAAAAAATGGGAAGACGAGGTAGCGCACAGCGGCGTGCAGAGTCCCGATCAGAAGTCACGCTGGTCAACCGTCTCCGATCTGGAAATCAAGCGGCTCTATACGCCGGAAGACATCAAGGATACAGACTTCGCCCGCGACATCGGCGCGCCGGGCGAGTTCCCTTATCTGCGCGGCAACCAGCCCACCGGCTACCGGGGGCGTTACTGGACATTCCGGATGTTCGCCGGGATGGGCAGCGCCGCCGACACCAACGCCCGCTGGCACATGCTTTTAAGAGAAGGGCAGACGGGTTTGAGCACGGCCTTTGATTTTCCGACACTGATGGGCTACGATACCGATTCTCCCAACGCCCGCGGCGAATGCGGCCGGTGCGGCGTGGCAATAGACACCCTTGATGACTTTCTGACCCTGGTGGATAAAATTCCGCTGGACAAGGTAACGACCTCGATGACCATCAACCCCCCCGCCTCGATACTGTGGGCGATGTACTGCGCCGCAGCGGACAAAAGGGGGGTGCCTCTCTCCAAGATCGGGGGAACGATTCAGAACGACATGCTCAAGGAGTTCATCGCCCAGAAGACCTTCATGTGCCCCCCGGAACCGTCTGTCCGGATCATCAGCGACACGGTGGAATTCGGCACAAAATACGTCCCGAAATGGAACACCATCAGCATCAGCGGCTACCATATCCGGGAAGCGGGCTCGACCGCCGTGCAGGAGCTGGCCTTTACGCTCCGCGACGGCATCGAATACGTCGAAGACGTTATTCAGCGCAAGGGTCTGGATGTTGATGCCTTCGCCCCCCGCCTCTCCTTTTTCTTCAACTCGCACATCGACTTCTTTGAGGAGATCTGCAAGATGCGGGCAGCGCGACGGATATGGGCTCACGTCATGAAAGAACGGTTTCATGCCAAAAACCCGCGTTCCTGGTGGCTGCGCTTCCACACGCAAACAGCGGGGTGCTCGCTTACCGCCCAGCAGCCGTACAACAATGTCGTCCGTACGGCAATTGAAGCCCTGGCCGGGGTGCTTGGCGGCACGCAGTCGCTGCACACCAACTCCCTCGATGAGGTGCTGGCCCTCCCTTCGGAACACGCCGTTCAAATCGCCCTGCGCACCCAACAGATCCTCGCCGAAGAGACCGGCGTCGCCAATACGATCGACCCGCTCGCCGGCTCCTACTTCATCGAGTCTCTGACCAACAAGATGGAGGAAGAGGCATGGAAATACATCGCCAAGATTGACGAGATGGGCGGCATGATCGCGGCCATCGACAAGGGGTTTCCGCAATTGGAGATCGCCGACGCCGCTTATCGTTTCCAGCAGCAGATAGACCACAACGAAAAGGTCATGGTGGGCGTAAACAAGTACGTAACTTCCGAAGAACAGCCCATCCCGCTCCTCCAGATAGACGAAAAGGTGGAAAAAGAGCAGCTCAAGCGTCTGGCCGACGTCAAACGCCGACGGGACTCGCGCGCCGTCAGCGCCGATCTCGGCGATCTGAAAAATGCCTGCAAAACGGGGAAAAACGTCATGCCTTACTGCATCCAGGCCGTCAAGGATATGGCCTCGCTGCAGGAAATATGCGACGTTTACCGCGAGGTATTCGGCGAATACCGCGACCCCGGCTTATTTTAAGTTATACCCCATTTTCGAGGAGACAATATGCCAGAAAGAAGAATACGCATTATGGTTGCCAAGCCCGGTCTCGACGGCCATGACCGGGGGGCGAGAATTCTCGCCCGCGCCTTTCGGGACGCCGGTTATGAGGTAATTTACACGGGCTGCCACCAGACCCCGGAACAGATCGCAGCCGCGGCCGTCCAGGAGGATGTCGACCTCGTCGGCTTGAGCTGCCTGTCCGGCGCCCACGGCTATCTCTTCCCCCGCGTAGTTGAGCTGCTGAAGGAAAAGGGGGCGGAGGACATCACCGTGATCGGCGGCGGCATCATCCCCGATCAGGATTTTCAGAAGCTTTATGACTCCGGGATAAAGGCGATATTCACCCCCGGCGCCACCCTTGATTCAATTCTTGACTGGATAAAAAACAACCTCAAACCGAGGGAATAGCTGTATTTTGCCATAAACGGGCGGCCGCTGGCCGACCATCCGAAAAGTAAGAACCCGGAGCAGTAGATAAATGACAATCAGCACTGTAGAAACGGAACAGCTCAAAAAAATCAAGGCCGGCGATGTCCGCGCGGCATCCCGCCTGATCAGAAACCTGGAAGATGAACTCCCTGAAGCAAGAAGCGCGCTGAAGCGGATATTCCTCGACACCGGCCGTGCCCATGTAGTCGGAATAACCGGTTCCCCCGGCGCCGGCAAAAGCACCCTCGTTGACGCGATGATCACCTCTTTCCGGAAAAAGGAAAAGACGGTCGGCGTCCTGGCCGTAGATCCGACATCCCCTTTCACCGGCGGCGCCATCCTCGGCGACCGGATCCGCATGCAGCGCCATGCGGAGGACCCGGGTGTTTTCGTCCGGAGCCTCGCTACGCGCGGGGCGCTGGGCGGGCTTGCGAAGGCGGTGGGAGACGCGGTGCATGTCCTCGACGTGATGGGCAAGGAGATGATCCTGATCGAGACCGTCGGAACCGGACAGCAGGAAGTGGAGATAATCAACCACTCTCATACGGTAATCGTCGTACTCGTCCCCGGCATGGGGGATGAAATACAGGCGATCAAGGCGGGAATCATGGAGATCGCCGACATCTTCGTCATCAACAAGGCCGACCGGGACGGGGCCAATCAGCTTGCCAACGAGCTGGGATCGATGCTGAACATGGCCCCCGCGTTTCCCGGAGGCTGGCAGCCTCCGGTCATCAAGATCGGAAACTGTTTTGATCCGCAGTCCTTCACGCAGAGCGTCGAGGAATTGGCGACGGCGATTGCCGATCATTATCGGTGTCTCGAAAAAACCGGACTCCTTGGCGACCGGATGAAGCGCAAGGCGATGGTCGAAATCGGCGAGGCGCTCCGCGACGCGATCCTGACGCCGATCCTCAGGGAAATGACGGAAAGCGGCGAGATGGACATTATCGCAGAGCGACTGCTGAAAAGGGAATCCGATCCCTACACGATTGCTGAAGAGGCGGCGCGCCGGTATCTCAAGTAATGCGCCTGGCATCAGGAGTAATTCAGATGGAGAAAGCGGTCGATCCGCGGGAAGCGACACTGAAAAAATACCGCAGGGGGATCATTCAGGTATATACCGGAAACGGCAAGGGAAAAACGACCGCCGCGTTCGGCCAGGCGCTGCGGGCCGTTGGGCAGGGGTTGAAGGTCTGCATCATCCAGTTCATGAAGGGACGCAAATACGGCGAATACATCGCTGCGGAGCGCCTCTTTCCCGGGCTGACCGTCCATCTCTCCGGCCTGGACAGTTTTGTCATGCGCGACAACCCCTCCCCGCTCGACATCGAGCTTGCCCAAAAGGGCCTTGAACTCGCCATAGAGACCGTCTCTTCCGGTAAATATGACATGGTCATCCTCGACGAAATCAACGTCGCGCTTGACTTCAAACTCGTTTCTCTGCAAAAGGTCATGGAACTGATTAACGACAAGCCGGCCGCGCTCGATATCGTTCTCACCGGCCGCTACGCCCCGCCGGAGATCATCGCCATCGCCGACACGGTAAGCGAAATGCGGGAAATAAAACACCACTATAACGCCGGCGTCAAAGACCGGGCGGGGATAGAGTACTGATGGAATTATCGGTAATCGCATCGGGAAGTAACGGAAATTGCTATCTTCTGGAAGATAGCGGCACGTCGGTGCTGATCGATGCCGGCATCAGCCTCCAGGAGACCGCCGGCAGGCTTGCCGCCCTCGGCAAAGATATCAGGCAGATAAACGGGCTCGTCCTCTCCCACGCCCACTCGGATCATTATCAGGGAATGGGCGCCATCTCCAGAAGTCTGGATGTCCCCGTCTATGCCGACCGGGAAGTATATGCAGCCTGCCGGGAGCAATTGGGGAAAGTGGAGATGCGCTTTTTTCAGGGAGGCTTCCGGATCAACGAAATGGAGATCACCCCGGTGGAGACATCCCACGACGTCGCCTCGTTCGGTTTTGTCGTCGGCCGCCTCGGAATCTTCACAGATACGGGTCGCGTCACCGGGGGGATGAAAGAGGCGATCGGCGATCTGAAGGTTGTTCTTCTGGAATCAAATTACGACGAGGAGATGCTTTTCAACGGCCCCTATCCCGCGCATCTGAAGGCAAGGATCGCCTCCGACCGCGGTCATCTGAGCAACGACGACGCGAGTGATTTTATCAGCCGCTACGGCGCCCATCTTTCTCTGGTGCTGCTGGCCCATCTCTCCGAAAAGAACAATGCCGTCGCCAAAGTGCAGGAGGCTTTCGAAAATCTTAATGGAGGAAGCAGGTACGTCGTCTGTTCCCGCTTCCGGCAAACGGGCACATACCGAATTAATCAGGGAGAATGAGGAGCTTGTAATGAGAAGCGACAAAGCCAAAAAGGGCGTTGAACGGGCGCCGCACCGTTCGCTGATGAAGGCGTCGGGATATACGGACTGGGAAATCGACCGTCCCTGGATCGGGGTGGTAAACGCCTATAACGCGATTATCCCGGGGCATGTGCATCTGAAGCGGATAGCCGAAGCGGTGAAGATCGGGGTATATGCGGCGGGGGGGCTTCCGATTGAATTTCCCGTCATCGGCGTCTGCGACGGCATCGCGATGAACCATATCGGCATGAAGTTTTCACTGCCCAGCCGGGAGATCGTCATGGACTCGATCGAGATCATGACGCAGGGACACGCCCTCGACGCGCTGGTCATGGTCACCAACTGCGACAAGATCATCCCCGGCATGGCGATGGCGGCGGCGGAGTTGAACGTTCCCTCCATCGTGGTCAGCGGCGGGCCAATGCTGGCGGGACTTCATAACGGAAAAGAGATAGACCTTGCCACTGTTTTCGAAGCCGTCGGAAAACACATCGCCGGAAACATAACCGATCAGGAATTGTGCGAAATAGAAAATGCCGCCTGTCCCGGATGCGGCTCCTGCGCGGGGATGTTCACCGCCAACACGATGAACTGCATGATGGAGGCCCTCGGGCTCGGCCTGCCGGGAAACGGGACCATTCCCGCCGTCTATTCCGAACGGGACCGTCTGGCAAAGGAAGCGGGACGGAAAATCATGGAACTCCTGGAAAGGAATATCCTTCCCCGGGACATCCTGACGAAAGAGGCGTTCGAAAACGCCATCGCCGTCGATCTCGCCCTGGGCGGCTCCACCAACACAGCCCTTCATCTGCCCGCGATCGCCCATGCGGCGGGGATCGAGCTGCCGATCGAGCTTTTCAACACGATCGCGGAGCGGGTTCCCCATCTGTGCAACATGAGTCCCGGCGGCAGTCACCATATTCAGGACCTTTACCGCGCAGGCGGCGTCCAGGCCGTCATGGCCCGTCTGGCCGAGGGGGGCCTGCTGCGCAGGGAGCTCCCCACCGTAACAGGGAAAACCGTCGGAGAAAACCTGCTCGGAATCCGCGTCAAGGATGAAAACGTGATCCGTCCTCTGGCCACTCCGTACCACGCCCGGGGAGGACTCGCGGTTCTCAAGGGGTCGCTCGCCCCGCTGGGCGGCATCGTGAAGCAGTCGGCTGTGGCCGACGAGATGCTCGTTCACACCGGGCCTGCCCGGGTGTTTGAAAGCGAAGAAGCTGCCTACCTGGCCATTCGGCAGAAAAAAATTGAGAACGGGGATGTGGTGATTATCCGCTACGAAGGTCCCAAGGGAGGCCCGGGGATGCAGGAAATGCTTACCCCCACCTCCGCCCTCGCCGGCATGGGAATGGACAAAACCGTCGCCCTGATCACCGACGGACGCTTCAGCGGCGCCAGCCGGGGCGCGTCCATCGGCCATGTGTCCCCCGAAGCCGCCGCGGGCGGCCCGATCGCGCTGGTGCGAGAAGGAGATATGATCTCCATTGACATTCCTGCCAGAAAGCTTGATCTCCTGGTGGACGAAAAGGAACTGGAGTGCCGTCGCGCCGCATGGAAACCGTACGAACAGCCGGTGGACAGCCCGTTTCTGAACCGCTATCGCCGGGCAGTCACATCCGGCAACCGGGGCGCGGTCCTGGAATAAGCTGATACAAGAGCTTTACTCAATAATGTCACCGCTCAAGGAACTCTTTGTTCTCCTTCTTGATGACCTCCTGCAGGTCACGGTCAAACATGTGTACAGTTACGCCCTGGCGTATCAAGTACCCGATGCCCTTGCGTGTAACGGTCGGGTCAGGGTCCTGAATTCCGGCCCAAACTTCCTTGATGCGGGCCAAGAAGATTCGCTCCGTGCAAGACAGTTTCGGATACTTCCGCGCGCCCTTCGCGCAGGGTTCCAGTGTCGCGGATAAAATCGAGCCGTCCAGGAAAGAGGTCGTCGGTCTGCCGGATCCGCTCGCTGATGAGGAAAAATTGGCTAATGCCTTTGCCGACAGCATACAGCCGCTGCTCATTCCCGACATCCAGATAAGCGCCTGGCGCGACCGGGAATTGATCATTGTCTCGATGCCCCATACCCTGGGGCCTTACTATGTCAAATCGGAAGGGCTTGAAAAGGGGGTCTATATCCGGCTGGGGTCCACGAACCGGCGCGCAGGGCCGGAGATTATCGAAGAGATCCGGAGACTTTCCAGAAATACGTTTTTTGATGAGCAACCCTGCACGGAAGTCAACTCGGAAGCCATAGACTTCCGAGCCGCTTCCGAGTTCTTTGCCGAGGTATCGCGGCCGTTAAATGAAACCAGAATGATGACCCTCGGTTTGTTGGTGAATCGAGGAGGCAAGAACATTCCCACCCGAGGGGCCATCCTTCTTTTCGGGAAAAACCGGCGCTCCATATTCCCCGACGCTGACATTCGCTGCGCCCGTTTTCAGGGGACCGGGACGGAGCGGTTCCTGGATCAAACGGAAATTGATGAATACCTTCCCAAGGCGATCGAGACCGCTATTTCCTTCATCGAGCGCCATACCCGGCAGTCCTCCGATATCGGGCGGATACGACGGACTGATTTGCCCGAATATCCCATTCAGGCAGTGCGCGAGGCCATCATCAACGCAGTGGTTCATGCGGACTACGCCCTGGGAGGGATGGACATCAAGATAGCCATTTTCGACGACCGCCTGGAGATAACCAATCCCGGTTTTCTCCCCTTCGGATTGACACTCGAAGCCGCCTTGTCCGGCGTTTCCCGACTCCGCAACCGGATCATCGGCCGGGTATTTCGGGAACTGAAGCTGATTGAACAATGGGGATCGGGCATAGGCCGAATCATAGCCGCCTGCAAGGCTCAAGGTATCCAACCGCCCCGCTTCGAGGAAATCGGGGCCAGCTTTCGTGTGACCCTGTTTTCCGGGGCCGTTTCCGAACGGACAGCACCGGATTGGCTTGCTCCGTTGATGGACCACTTCTCCGGTTGCCGGGAAATCACGACGAAAGATGCCGCGACATTGTGGAAGACGTCCGATAGAACGGCACGGACAAGGTTGCGCAGCCTCGTCGAGAAAGGGATTCTGGCCGAGGTCGGTACCAGCCAGAAAGACCCGAAAAAAACCTATATTTTGAAAAAATCTCTATGATTTTCCTTTGGGAAGGATGGCGATGAAAGAAGACCTCTTACACAGCACAAGGGATTCGTCTTAGTGAACAATTCTGGAGAAGCGGCACGTGATTGATATGCATGAAAATTCCGATATGCTTCTGTGCCAGCACCTGGAAGGGTTAGCAAGTGCAGATAAAGCTTACCGAAATCATGAAGGAACGGAAAGGGCGGCCTGTCGATATAAACGACGTGACGTCCATGC
>CAZKHU010000092.1:0-11274 GCA_964552725.1 uncultured Syntrophus sp. | reverse complement strand
ATAATGACCGAGGACTTCTCTGACTCTCGCCTGCGCCCTGGGAAGCGCTTCTCCCAATGACATTTGACTCATGTTCTCTATGATCTTCTCCTTTCAATATGTTCCCCGTCATCTCGTGGGCGATCGCCAGGGCCTGGTCGAGGCGCTCAGTCGTCTCCAGGAAGGCGGGCATCGTCAGCCAGACCTGGTGGTCCTGGCAATAGCTCCATCTCATGTAGGAGACCTTGATTCGGTGGCGCCTATTAAAGCGCCGCTCGAACTCCCGCCAACTCTCGCCGTAGGGCAGGCCGTTGACCTGGGCGAACTTGTGCATCAAGTCGTTAAGCTGCTGCCGCGGGGTCAGGTTCTGGAAATAGGCGGTGTCGGTCATGGGGTCACCATTTTATAAGCAGGCCACAAAACGGAAGGTCATACACCTTTTTGAAGAACGTCTTCATCTCTGTGAAGTCATCGAACCCTTCATCCATGGCAATATTTTCTCCGTCCTTAATCGATAGCCAGCGGCCAGCAATACAGATTCCGAATGGGTCTATTGTAATCTCTTCTACGTTCTTACAGATGACCTCTTTTAGCTTCTCGCATCCCTTCGTCCGGAGCCCGGCATATAGAAAAAGGGTCTCCCCTGCGTGTGGGTTCCGTCCGTCGACCCGCTTTGCCCGGATAGTCTGATTTTTGGTTCCTTTCTCAACCATCAGTGAAAACTGTTTTTTGAATACCAGAAGTGGCATCATTCCCTCCTATTTCTCGTATCCCGCAACAGGCTCCCGCAGAGGGCGGCAGCGAGCTGCACCGGGACGGCGTTCCCGATCTGCTTGATCTGTTCGGTCTTGTTTCCGGAAAACTTGTATCCGCTCTCGAACGACATCGCCGCGGCCAGCTCGTGAGGTTGGAGCATCCGGAAGCGGATGTCTATGACGCCGCGTCCGTCGGCATCCGGTAAGACCAGGCCGAAACGGTCCTTTGTTGTGATGGTGTTCAGTGGCTCTTCTACACCATGATTCTCTGACTTCCCGTTGTATTGCGTGATAAACGGCTCACACAGATAAAGGTGAGCATTCGTCGTGAGCGTCGGGACCGGTTCATCGATGCTACGGGTCTTGCTCTCGCCCTTCATGATCGTGATGAAAGGGTCCACCAAGGTGATCACGCCGGCAGTGGCGATCGTCGGCAGGGGATCGTCAACTGTCCGAGGAGCGGCACAAGACTGCTGCCCGATGACGAACGGCTGCACCAGTCCGATATGGTTACCGCTGGCGGTAATCGTCGGGCATGGCCTATCCACCGATCGGACATCATTGCTGCCGTAAAGCATCGTCAGGAACGGCTCTGCGTTTTCTCCTCCATATTTCCGGATCCCCGCCGCGATCCGCGCGAGCGTTTTTGGTGCCAAGGCCTTGCGGCGTTGGAAAATTGATTTCCCTGGGAGATCCCAATCGATTATTTCCCGTGCGGTGTGATACGGTGATTTATCTCCTCCATGGGAAGTCTCAGGCCAGATGATCGGAATGCCTCCGCGCCGGGCCATAATGAAAAGGCGATGGCGTGATGTCGAATCTCCATAGTCCGCAGCGTTCAATACCCGGTGTTCGACGGAGTAATTGAGGGAACGAAGCGCCGCGCAAAAGGCATTAAAGATTTCCCCTTTTCGGCTCTTAATCGGCCTACCGGAAGCGTCTGTCGGTCCCCAATCTTGGAACTCGCGGACGTTCTCAACAAGGATGTTATCGATCTGCAGCAGTTCTGCCCATCGGAGGATGTGCCAGGCAGAGGCACGGAGTTGATCGGAAACAGGTTTCCCCCCCCGCGCAATGGAGTGATGGGTGCACTCAGGGGAGGCTACCAGGATATCGAGTCGGCCGGACGGAACGGCTTTGCGTGGATCCAGACCTTCAAGGGGGGCGCAGATATGACGAGCATCAGGATGGTTAAACGTATGTGTCTCGACGGCGATCTTCCAGTGATTTACCGCCACGAGGTCAAGGCGAGCACCGATGTGGTCACAGGCATGGTAGAGCCCGGTTGAAGTTCCCCCAGCTCCGCAGAAAAGGTCAGCGGCCTGAATGGTTCGGATGGTCATCATGGTTTCCCCTCCATCAGGCATGGACGGCCTCCATCCCTTTCATTCGTTCGAGCGCGGCAAACTTGATTTCCCAGAGGCGTACCGTCTCGGGGCTGATCCGCAAAATGCGCGCAATCTCGCGGGCAGGAATATTGAAGTGCAAAAAGACGGCAAGGAGCATGACCTCCTGAAAATTCATGTGGCAGCCGGCGAGGAAGGTCCCGGTCAGGGCGGTGAAAAACGTCCCACAGGCGCGGCAGCAGATCCGGCGTCCTTCCCAGAATCGCTGCAAGGCTATGTCGGTTAAAGAGTTCCGGCATTTTGGGCAGGTGATCGGGACGGTGCCGTGAATCGTGGTCAGGATCCATCGCCTGCAGGCCACCTCATCCAAAAACCCGGCCCGAAAGTCTGTGGTGACATCCGCCGGGATGAAAACATGCGCTGGAGGCGTCTTATGATTTATTGCTTCAATTTCCATAGCTTCCATTTTTCCACTCCCTTTTTTCTTCCGAAGTAGTGACTTTTCGGGGTTCTGAGTTCCGTATGATTCAAGAGCTTCAGGAAGGACCCGCCGACAAGGAGGGGCCTTCGGTACGTATCAGCATTGGGATATCTATCCTTCTGGAGATCATATCCTTTAGATCGGCAGTCGCATCCTTCGTGACATCAACTCCACACGTCATGGCTTTTTCCCCTTGGTTCTGTTCTTTCAGCGGGTCGTATTTGTTGAAATCCATGCTTCTCCTCCTTCGGTCAGGGCGGTCAGGGCAGGTCAGGGCGCCCGGTCAGGGTGAAAGTACTTGTTTTTATTTAGCTGGTCAGGGCGGTCAGGGCACTTTCTTTAATAGTGAAAAGGAAATGATAAAAAGAAGGGGACACACGCGCGCGCGCATGTGTGTAGATGATGAATTTTGCCCTGACCGCCCTGACCGCCCTGACCAAGCCAGCACCGGCGCGGGTCTTTTGGTCAAGGCGGGGTGTTTTTGCCCTGACCTGCCCTGACCGGAGCGGCTCCGGAGAAGATGATTGGTAGCGGGTACCCCACAAGGGGGAGAGGGGGCAGAGGCATGGCGATGGGTAGCTCCCCAGGGAAACACCTTCGCCCCTTTCGAGGATTTCAATTCTGGCGAGCATGGGGCAATGGTTATAATCCATAGTCATAGGGCCAACTCCATCTTATTACCTCTCGCGTCGTCAGCAGCTCGCCCACATGCCTGTTTCTGAGCGCGGTTTGGCGCATAACCCTGCATCCGTTCCAGCATTATGGCGACATCAATGGATTTCGGGCACTGGCGGTCTGTGACCTGCGTTTTTCCCGCGACTGTTACACGGACAAAGGTGTCAATCGCCTCAATCGTCGTGCCCTCCAAACGATATTTCATGGCCATCCCTCCTTCTTTATTCCGGGCTGAAACATTTTCTGAACGCATGGAACTGTAATGGGCTTTTGTCATATTGTGGCGCTCGTTTTGCATATATTGATGACGGCCATTCCTTTCCCCGGCAGTAGAAGCCGGCTTCTCGTGCGGAAAAAACGGCGTTCCATCGGGCCGCCGGCGGGGATTTTGCGAAAGTGAAACATCGCATATCATCAACAAAGACCTCATACGCGACAAGTTCGTCATGTTTTTTTTCCTCTTTGATTTTCTGCAGGTCTAACGGTACTTTATTTCTGTTCATTAAATTTCCCCACGATTCCGATGCCGCGCACCTTGTTTTCACGTTCACCATGATTGTTCGGCCGGTATCGTTTAAGGCTCGCCTGGGCCACGTAGAGCTCCCGGAAGAAGTTTTCCTTATTTAGAGGGCTATACCCATTCCTGCCGCAGTAGGTCTTATAATCGGAATACAGATCGTCGGTCGTACACACCTCATCCGGCCCCAGGACGCACTCGTCCTCGATGTAGCAGAGGATGGGATTGTTGGACCGGCGGTACTGCTGCATCAGCAATTTGGTTTCATCGCAGTTGGTGAACCGCTTCTGATCGGTCAGCCTTTTCAGCCCGCACAAGGACCAGATAAAGATCTCCGATAGCTCGCCTTTCAGCTTATCCATCAGATCCGGATCGCGGCGGGGATCATCCTCGAGGAATTGATTTTTGAACTTGATGGGCATAAAGCGGCGGAAATATCCGTGGCTATTGTCCCTGACCCGTGGGAGGCTATTTCCCGCGAAAGCCAGCTTCACGTATGGCGAAAACGTGAAGTTATCGACGTTCTTGAAAGCGGCGGAAATGGGATCGCCGCTCGTGATGGCCTTGAAATAGGGGCTCTCAATCGCCTGGGCGCCGATCTCCGTCGAGATATTCAGCATCTTGTGATAGAGGCTCGATCGGTGGAATTCCTTCTCTAAATCGGCGAATGCAACCGCGGCGCAGTTGATCTCCCCGAGCATCTCTTTCAGGACGTTCAGGCACTTACTCTTCCCATCTTCACCAGGCCCGAGTAAGAAGAGGCATTTTTCATACTTCACATGCCGCGCCAGGCAGTAGCCGTAAAACTCCTGTAGTTGAGCGATCGGCCCGGCGGTTTCAATTGTCTCCAGGAGAAAACTCTCCCATCGTTCGCATCGATCGTCGGAATCGGGGTTAAATGAAACAGGCAGGGCGCTCGTAAAAAAGGCGTCACGGTCATGGGGACGTAGTTCATAGGTGACCAGATTCATGATGCCGTTCTGCAGGCATATCCAATCCTCCTGATCGTTCAGCTTTCTCCCATGCGGGATCGTCACGAGGGTTTTCACCTGAAAAACGGCATCCTCGATGCGCCCCTTCTGTGATTCCTTCCTGAGCAGCCTTATCGCCGCATTCTTGACATGTGTTTCGGAGTACTCCTCCCAAAACTTGCCGTTCCAGCGATACGTTTCCCCTGTTTCTTCGCAATAGAGCAACGGAATGTCGTTTATGATTCTCTCGGCCAACAGGCGGGGCTTGAAGGAGAAGCGATTATTGACGCCGTGATCGAAGAATTGGAGGACATCGTTTTCATCCTGCAGTGTGCCGCCTTCGGCCGGCTCCGCCGAAAGGGGGCCGGGGGCCGGGGGCCGGGGGCCAGGAGGTGGCCTTGTCGAGCAGTTTGCGGAAATCATCGATCGTCCGCTTGTGTTGAACGAAATAATCAGTCAGGTCCTGGCCATGGTCCTTCGAAACCCCTCCCGATTCATCGACGCCCATAAAGGATGGCCATTGTAGTATACGAATCGACTTTGCCGTTATGGCCAGGGAGTTGCCGGCAAATCTGGCATACTTCTGACCGGGCTGATCGGCGTCGTATGCGATCACGACATTCCGATCCTGGAAAGCCGCCAACTGATTTGGGGGCCAGTTCTTGAGCTTGGATGTCTGAGTGATGGCGTTAAAACCGTGCGATATCGCGCACAGCGTATCCGATTCCCCCTCGCACAAAAGAATGGTTCCATCTGGATCCGGCGCCGCGGGAAACAAACGCGCGCTGCCTGTTGATTTTGCCCAGGAGAGAATCTTGAATTTCTGCGCACCTGGCAGGTAGAGGCGAATGTTCACGAGGTCGCCGGTGGAGTCCCGGATCGGAATCGCGATCCGCTCCGCAGTCTTGAGGTTGAAAAGATCGCCCGTTTTACGGTCCATTCCCAGCGTCTGCAGACGCAGATCCATCGAGGCCATAATCTCACGGCTCCAGCCGCGCGTCTTGGCCAGGCGGTCCTGGTATGTGTCGGGCAGCGAGGGAAACTTCTCCCATGCTTCCAGCATCCGATGGTGCACCAGTACCGGATCCAGTACAACATCATCCGCCGCACCCACACCCCCCCGGCGCCGGTTCCCAGCTTCTGTATCCCCCTGCCCAAGAGCAATGCCGAATTCCTCGCAAAAAGCCTTGAAACCTGCCTTTTGACCGAGGCCCTGGACCTCGCTCCAGAGGCGCAGCAGATCGCCGTCCGCCCCGCAGGCGAGGCAGTGGTAGACGTCCTCTTTGAAGTTGTAGGCGAAGGAGGGGTTTTTCTCGCCGTGGATGGGGCAGAGGCCGTGCAGCTCGCCTTTAGCCTCTTCCGTCGATGTGACGATGAAGAGGGTGCGGGCAATCTCCGCGCGGCGCGATTCCCCCAGATGTTTGGCAGCAAGACCCACGTCAGCCCTCCCCTCCCGTGATGATCGCCCAGCGGGTGGGGCTGAATCGTCCCAACGATTTCGTGTGTATGGCGACGTGCATGCTGCCCCTGTAGAATGTCAGGCCGGGAATGGCATCGACGCCGGCAGAAACATCCTCCAGGGTTTTCGATCGGTCCACCAATTCCTCAAGGGCTCTCCTTGTCGGCGGATGGGCCAGCGGACCAGTCAGACTCTCTTCAATGGTCAGTTTCAGCATTTAAGGCTCTCGCTTTCGATAGTGATTTTAATATCCGTGCTTGTGAGCCGTCACGCCCGGTCGTTCTTGGCCATCCGTTCCGCGCGTCCGTAAAGTTTCTGACGGAGATTCCTTTCGCCGACATCCCCGGGGATGTCGGCGAAAGGTGCGGCGAAGTCCTTGTCATCACGAGCGATTACGGGGGCTT
Source organism: uncultured Syntrophus sp. (assembly GCA_964552725.1). GTDB lineage: Bacteria > Desulfobacterota > Syntrophia > Syntrophales > UBA5619 > DYTH01. The sequence continues at coordinate 4,687 of CAZKHU010000092.1, read as the reverse complement.
GTTCGGCAATCTCCATGTCGCGGTTCATTAGCAGGGCATACCCGGCCACATCCTTCCAGGGGTCCTCCCCGAAGGCGTTCTTTTCCGTGGCGATGCGGAAGAACTTGTCGAGCGTCCTAATAATCCCCCCTAGGTCGTCATACTGCTCGGGTTTGATCCCCGAGGGATAGATAATACGCAGGATCGAGCCGACGTGATCGAACGACCGGCCGTAGGCCTTCTGTTTTTTGTCCACCAGGCACCCGATCTGGGCGCCTATCTCCTCATACTTACCTATTGGCTTAACCATAATGTCTGTCTCCTTAATATGTGATTGACGCGGTCAATACGGCCGCGGCCGTCCAGTAAATCGCATGGCGAACGTCATTGTCTATGCCGTACAGCGTCGCTGCCAGAATATCTAATATGATCAGAATAGTGGGAAATAGTGTTGTCATTTTATCTCCAGCCCAAACTATAGGCGTCAGCAATGGGACACGGTTGCTGACGTAGATAATAATTTTTGGCCTGGCACGCTGGGCAGAAAACTTTCTGCATCCCCAGGCCGGTTGTTCTGATCTTATGCTTGGCGCCGCAAGTGGGACATGAAGCAACCGACACATGTTCCCCTATGCCGTCATCCCTTGTTGGATTGACGGTGTAGATTTTCGCGAATTCTCTCCGCATAGCCGCCTCCGAAGGAAGTTCGCCGTAGATCATTTTGAAATGATACGGATATCGCCGCATGTATCTGGCCCATCCCTCATAGGAGGATCTATCCTTTTCATTTTCTTCTTCTCGTCTCATCCTGCCTGCTTGAAATTTATCCCCGGCTTCCCTTTCAGGCACGCGCCGGGAGCGTTCAACGGGGAGAAAGATTAATAAATATTCTATAACAGGATCATAATGTCTTTCATGGCAGCACGAGTAAAAGGGTTATCAGCGCCGCCCCGACCAGGACGACGAAGCCGATGCAGGCAAGCATCTGCCGCCAGTTGGTGCGCGGGTCCGGCATGTCGAGGTTTATAAACTGTCCAGCGATTCTGATAAGGGCTGCCTTGCGGTGCGCTCTCAGGCGAGAGCCGATGACGCTCGAAGTCATGATTCCTCCTGTTTCAACTTAGCAAGAGATTGATTTCCGCCCGTTCTGCCGGGGTCGTACTCGACCAGACAGAAAAAATCCTTTTCGACGAGCAGGCGCCCCGTCGATTGGCTGTAATAGACGGATTCTCCGGATTCCAGACGCCCTATGATTTCTACAATTTCGATCGCGTTTTTCATCATGCTCTCCTTTCGAATGATATCCTGGTCAGTTTTCATTTACTGTTCCTCCAGCCGACAATCCACGTTCACCAGACCGATTCTGTAGGCCCAGTGGGTGCGCTTGCCGTTGATCGGGAAGGACTTCACTGTGACGCCGGTCCCGGCGAGGCGCTCCCTTATTTGAGAAATCTGTTTTTGATAGTTGATGATATGGGTTTGGGCGACGATCTGATCGCCGGTGGCAGGTCCGCAGGCCAGCAGGTCATAAATGCGCCTCGCTTGCGTCCCCCAGCGGAAGAATTTTGACGCTTGTGGCAGTGGCATGAGTTCCTCCTTTTCTGGCGGGGGAAAATACCCGCCGGTTATTGATTGGCCTTCGTCGTCCGGCGGCGAACAAAACGGCCGGACTCCGGGAAGGCGGTCCGGGCGTCGGGAACCTTCCCCCCGCGCTTGAGATACAGCCGCAGCGGTTCCATGTCCCCATCGGTCATGGCCTCGACTGCCCGGCGGTATTCCTCGATGCCAGGCGGTGGCGGCACACGGCCCTGCACCAGGGCGGCGTGAATCTCGGCGACCATCCCTTCGATCACCGTTATTCTCTGTTCAAGGTTTCTCATGACGGTAAAATCTCATTATAAGCGCAACCAACTGATTTACTTATGTATACATTGCGCTACGCATGAGTAGCGCAATGTATACGTGACATCGAAAAAAATTTTGCTATCTTCATCGCAACAGTTCTTTCACTGTTTTCTTCTCGTTCATCTGGCAGAGAAGAAGATTTTTATAATCGTCGAGGTAACCTTTTATGGCGTATTCATGGATCAGAACGGCAAGGTCGATTCTTTTCGCCCGGGCGATCAGGTTGAGGTCGCTTTTAAACTTCTCTCCGGTCCGGAAAGAGATCAGTTCCGTTTTCTTTTCGTCGGACAATAAACTCGTCGCCGGGGAGAAATCGAATTTGAGCTGCTGCGCCATGAGTCAAATCCCAAAAATTAATTGCATTTCAAACAAACTGGTGTATATCGTCACCGTCAAACATTCGCCCGTTCCTGAAGCATGGCGAAAAACTCCTGCAGAACGGCCTGATACCCCTGGGTGCTGCGATAGCCCGATAGAGCCATGGACAAAGTGCTCCGGGATATCTTCCTGCCTGTTTTCGCGGATAGATCGCCAGCGATCAGGGACAATGTTCCATGCTTCCGGAGGTCCAGGTCAAGATCGATCATTCTCTTTTTGGCCTCTTTGCGGAGGATATTTATTTCTTCTGGTGTCATATGCAGTTACCTGAAATCGTTCATCCTAAAATATTTACGGTCAACGGGTTTCGCGTGCAGATAGTCGCCGTTTGCGCCTTAACGGATGAGCAGGCGATGATGGCCGCGATTCGCTTTGTTCGGGACCACAAACTGAAGGTCTCCCAAAAGAAGAAGCTTTTACGGGTTTTAATGAATCTCGATGAAGACTCTCGAGGATTGCTATCAGAAAAGGGATGTGCTTCCTGGGAACGTTAATGGTTCCGCTATGGTTTATAATATCGATGGAGCGGCGTCTTTTTTCATCAACATACGCGAAGGGCATTATGTCGCGCCACTCGCTGGAGGAGACTGGCCGATAGCTTGCAGGTATTTTAAAATTATCTGAAATCAGTTGGCTCATGATGGGCCTCCTCAATCTGTTATGGAGAATGTAAATGCCAAAAATATCAAAAGAAACACTGTTAATAGTCGCCTCTAACCTGACCGTTGCCGAAATGATTCACGGCTTTGAAAAAGACTCGGAACTCCTCGGCCAGGATCCGGCGCCCCATGTTGATGATGTGTTCAAGAAACGTCTGGAACGTCTCGAAGCAGAATATCTGTAACGCTTCGGTTATGGGTACTCCGGCCGGCCGGCGTGGTTTCCCACAGGGATGATGCATCGGTAAGAGGCGTGGATGCCACGGGAGTGAAATTGACGGCGTATGCGGCAGCCTCGAGCACATTCTTCGCCTCGCCGACGCTGAGGTGATGCGATTCAAGAATTTCGATAATGTTGTAGATGATGCCGCGATGATTGTCGTTTTCCAGCGTTCTGACGATTGTTGCCTGATCCATGATGTGCCTCCTTTAAGGTTTGGGATGTAAAAATTATTAATCGTTGAGTGGACTAATACACGTGTCGTAAATAATTGTCAAGGATTTTTTTCATGTCACGTAAGAAAATTGAATTGAACTTAGATTACAATAAGATAATGGGCAGAATTAATGCTTGTAAAGCAGAAATATACCCAGAAAAAAAGACGGATAATAAAAAATGGGCAGCATTAGTTGGCGTGTCGGAAAGTCTCGTCTCACAATTACATCCCAAAAAACAAAACACCAAAACTAAAGAACCGTCCCTGGAATATATCTTAGCTGTTGCCAGAGTTACCGGCAAATCAATAGAATGGTATTTATACGGCGAAAACTGGGACAGGGCAGAGTCAGCCGCGCCGGCGGCGAATCCGGCAAAAGATTTTCCGCCGGCCCATTGGCCTGAAGAGATGCGCAGGGCCTGCCGCCAGATGCAGAAAATCTTCCTCTCGGACTATGACCATGACGTGATCAAACCCGCGCTGATGGCCACTCTTGCGGCCTACGAGGCCAGCATCGACAACGAGCTGCTGCACACCACGGAGATAAAAGAGTTGCAAGAGCGCCTGCATATCCTGGAAGAAACAATCAGCGGGGGAAAAAATACAAATTCCGGCGAGGGCGCGTGATCGAATACCGGCAAGCGGGAAACATGCTTTATTTGATGTGATAGAAACCCAACTCGGCGGAAATAAAATATGTTAATCGTATCCAAATATTTCTTGACAAAAAAAGATATCTCATGTAGTCCGCGAATCAACAGTCGTATATCCGCGCTCACGTTCGTAATGGATGTGGGTTTATTTATTTTCCCCCTCGTTCGGAAACGGACGAGGGGTTTTTATTGTGCGAAAGGATAACTGATGAAAATCGCGATATTTATTGATGGCGGCTATCTCTCCAAAATAGCAAAAAAATATAACGACGGAAGCGTTGATTTTCTTAATTTATCCAAAGAATTGTCCCAGGGCAAAGAAATTCTGCGGACATATTATTATAATTGTCTTCCGTATCAGGGAAGCCCGCCCACCCCGGAAGAGAAGGAGCGTTTTTCGAAGGCGCAGAAGTTCTATAACGCGCTTGAGAGGATTCCGCGCTATGAAGTACGGGAGGGCCGCTTGGCGAAAAGGGGTGATGATTTTGAGCAGAAGGGAATCGACACCCTGTTAAGCATTGACCTTGTGAACCTCGCTGCTTCGGGAAAGATTTCCGATGCCGTTCTGCTCGCTGGAGACAGCGACTTTCTGCCAGCCCAGATGCGCGCATGGCCGCTCGACTTGTTGACCATGCCGGACAGGATGTTGATCAGCGTCGACTTGCCCGCGCCATTG
>CAZKHU010000091.1:0-11638 GCA_964552725.1 uncultured Syntrophus sp. | reverse complement strand
AAATTTATTCTCTGTCTTCAGAAGTTTTTCCCGCTTCGACTCACTGCTCTTCAACTCCGCTGATTTATCCTCTTTCACAGGCCTATCTCCTTTTTATTATATTTCAGATGCCTTGCCGTCCTTATAGGAATAAGAGGCAACGATTCTACCATCCTTTTCAATGTCCACCTGGATATGACAGCCATAATCCGTAACCTTTGCCTCCAACCCCTGCCCGGCAGGATGGGTCGCCCGATAGGCATCGAAAGCCGCGGCGCTGGCCGCACTGTTCAACTGCGGATCCACAGCGCCGCCTGGCTGTTTCGTCCCGCAGCCGCCCGCTTCGGCGCCACCGTCTTTACCCGTCGAACCGCAACACGCAGTTTCTCGCTGACCGCCCCCCGGCGCCGGAGGAATGGTTTGGTTGAAGGTCACCCTGGCGCTCCGCCTGTCCCGGGTCAGCCAATCGGCGAAGTAGGCATCGGGATCGGATTGCGGCGGAGCTTTTGCCTTCTTGACCTCCTGGAGAAGGAGAAGGTTTCGTACTTGCTTCTTCAGATATTCCCGGGATATTCCATCTTCATCGAGACTTGCCTGAAACTTTTCGCCAGTCCCATAAATCTCCCGGCCAATCTTCTGCATCCTTTGCAGCTCCTGCTGAACTTGTTCATCTCCCACTTTTATTTTCAACCTGTTTGCCTCACGGGCCACCAGCCGCTCTTCCACCAGCGTCTCAAGAACGTCGCGCTCCAGACTCCCCAGAAGCGCCCTGCCCCGCTCGCCGGTAAACAACCCGCTTCCGTACTCCTTTTCCAGCATGCGCCTGCTGACATTGAGTCGCTCACGCGCTTCGGAGCGGGGAATCGCCTCCCCATCCACCTGTGCTGCCGGCCTTCCGGAAATCACATCCCAGGAAAATTTCCACGACTCTTTTTCAGCATACAGAAAACCTGCACCCAAAAGCAGCAAAAGGGCAACGACCATCCCTGAATACCACAACAAGCGCTTTCCGCTTTTCCTTCCTGCGTATTCCCTGCAATCGGAACACAAGCCCCCGCCTGTGCCGGAGATTTCTTTTCCGCAATTTTCACAATTCTTGTTTTCCAAGGCGACGCCTCCTTTTTCTGCTGGTTTCCTTCAGAGCAACAGTTGTGCCAGAAGGGAAACAGTGAAATATAGCAGCATTAACCATCCGTTATTAGAAAACTATTTACCATTGCAAAAAGGAGCGGCAGCGGCAGCGACCATTAACAGGTGCGCATTATTTTCTCAGCACAGCCTGCGTCACCCTGGAAAGGTGGGTATTTTTTCAGCGCCCCTCGTAACGGGAAAGGGGGAATAAATTATCTTGACAATTGAAAATATATGGAACATTGTATTCCCGTAAAATAGATCGTATGGCATAGGCATACAATATGAGCAATATACAATCGATCGAACGGGCTTCAAAACTATTGGGCCTCTTTTCCGTAAACAGACCCCGCCTGGGAATTTCGGAGATCGGTCGGGAGTTGAAAATGGCCAAAGGCACCGTTCAGGGTCTGGTAAGAACCATGGTTAGTGAAGGGCTGCTGTCGCAGGATGCAGAAACCAGAAAATATCGTTTGGGTTCAAAGGTTTATGAACTAGGAGCAATCTTCGGAAAAAGCCTGGACGTTAATCAGCGAGCGCGGGTTTTCACAAACGAAATTGCGGGACGGCGAAAATTAATTGTCCGGGTCGGCATCTGGGATAAAGGCTCTGTCCTGATCACGCTAACCGCCCACGCAAGAAGCGGTTCAGTCCCCGCGGGGGATTTCGCGTTGCGTGTGCCCGCCTATTGCACGGGGATGGGGAAGGCTTTATTGGCGTTTCTGAATCCGAATGAATTGGATTTATATATTGAACAGACAGAGCTTAATGCCTTCACGCCCAATACCATTACTGACAAAAACAGCTTGCGGGAAGAATTGAAACTGACAAACGCACGTGGTTATGCAATCAACAGAGAAGAGCATTGGCTGCGCCGGGGAGCGATAGCCTCACCGATTTGGGGACGCAATAATTCACTGGTCGCTTCCCTTGCGTTTGTAGGGGAGCCGGCCCGCTTTCTGGGAGAAGAGAAAGACGAATTGATAGTTGAGTTAATGGAAACGGCGCGAGAAATTTCCATACTGATGGGCCATTCCCATTGACAATCCGGCAGGCGGGGATTTGCTGTTCAAAAGGAGGAACGTCCAGTGGAAATTCAGGAAATGATTCGCTGCACCATAATGCGCGGGGGAACAAGCAAGGGCATATTCCTGCATTCCAGCGACCTGCCGCATGATCAGCGCCTCCGGGACAAGGTGATCCTGCGCGTTTTCGGGGCCCCCGATCTCCGGGAGATTGACGGCCTGGGCGGGGCGGAACTGCTCACCAGCAAGGTGGCGGTCATTGGCCCCTCCACGCGTCCGGACTGCGACGTGGACTATCTCTTCGGCCAGGTCAGCATGGCCGAACCAATGATCGACTGGAAATCCAATTGCGGCAACATCTCCTCTGCCGTCGGTCCCTTTGCCATCGACGAAGGCATGGTGAAGGCCGTGGAACCTGTAACCAGGGTGCGAATCCACCAGGTCAACACCGGCAAGGCAATCATCGCGGAGGTTCCGGTAAGGGACAATCGCGCGGAGATTGAGGGAAAGCATAAAATAGACGGGGTGCCGGGCGCCGGCGCCAAGATCATCCTGGACTGGGCGGACAGCGCCGGCTCCCTCACCGGGAGACTGCTGCCGACTGGCATGGTAACGGATACGCTGAAAGTGGAAGGGGAAGGCGAATTCGATGTATCGCTGGTGGATGCCGCTATTCCGACAGTCTTCCTGCGGGCGGAGGCCCTGGGGCTCAAGGGCAATGAAACGCCCCAGCAAATTGACGGAGACGCAAGGCTTCTCGAACGCATCGAAAAAATCCGCAGTGTTGCCGCCCAGGCAATGGGCCTCTGTAAAGACTGGAAGAAGGCGACCGTCGAGGTGCCCTACAGCCCGTTTATTGCGTTGTGCGCTCCACCGATGAATTACAAGGACTGGACCACCGGAAAGGTGATTTCGGACAAGTCGGTGGACCTTGTCGTGCGGTTGCTGTTCATGCAGAAAATGCACTTGACCTATCCCGTAACAGGGACCGTATGCACCGTTGCGGCAGCAATGATTCCCGGCACAATTGCCAACCAGCTTGCGCGGAAGGGAATCATCGCGCGCGGAGAGTTGCGCATCGGACATCCGGCGGGCGTTATCGCCCCCGAGGGAAAAGTGGTCAGGCAAAAAGGCCTTTTCGTGCTGAAGAGGGCGACCGTTGACCGGACGGCTCGCTGTCTGATGCGGGGTTACGCACTCATCCCCAAGTCCACACTCAGCCAAATGGGGACAGGCAAATAAATTCAAGCGATGGAGGTCAGGGACCATGGCCGGAGAACTTCAGGGAATCAGGGTTATTGAAGTAGGGGGCGCCGTTGCCGTGCCGATCGTCGGCATGTTGATGGGAAGCTGGGGCGCCGAGGTCATTCACGTTGAACCCCCCGGCAAGGGGGATAACTGGCGGCACGCCCTGGGACAGGGAATGTCGGGATTTGCGAAACCCCATCCGGTAAATTACTACTGGGAACATACGGATCGAAACAAAAAAAGCCTTGCCTTGAATATGGGAACACCGGAAGGTCAGGCGGTTTTGCACAAACTCGCGGCCAATGCCGACGTTTTTCTGAACAACCTGCGCCCCTATGAGATGGAAAAATTTCACCTTACCTATCAGATTCTTTCCCAGATCAATCCGCGGATTATCTATGCAAATCTGACCGGTTATGGCCAACGCGGTCCGGAAAAAAACACCGGCGGCTACGATTCAGTCGCCTTCTGGGCGCGCAGCGGCGTCATGGATTTGATGCATGATGCAGGGGTGGCGCCCAACATTTCCCGACCCGGGTACGGCGACAGCATCACGGCAATGAGTCTGCTTGCCGGGATCATGTCCGCCCTCTATATCCGGGAGAAAACCGGAGTGGCCCAGGAACTGGAGATATCCCTGTACAATACCGCCGTCTGGGCATTGGGATTTGATGTCGCCGGGTGTCTGATTACCGGCGAGGATGCCGTGCGGCCTCAGCGCAAAGAAATGGGCAATCCGATTCGCAATGTCTATCAAACAAACGACCAGCGCTGGATAATGCTGGGAATGACCAACGCTCAGCATTACTGGCCCGGTTTCTGCGCCGCCATTGACCATCCGGAACTGGAAAGAGATCCCCGCTTTGCCACATACGATGAACGATTCAAGCGTGCGGAAGAACTCGTAAGCATCCTCGACGGGATATTCCGGAGCAAAACATACAGCGAGTGGATTGAAACCCTCAGCCGGAGCAAGATCGTCTGGTCCCCCGTAACAACGCCTCTGGAAGTCACCCGCGACAGCCAGGCAATAGCCAACGAATTCTTCGTGGATTGGGATCATCCTGAATACGGCCCGATAAAGGTATTGAACAACCCGATAAAACTTTCCAAAACCAGGGCCGAAATCACCATGGCAGCGCCCGGGCTGGGCGAACACTCGGAGGAAATATTGAAGGGATTGGGTTATGCCGATGGCGAAATTCAGGCAATGAAGGCGGCGGGAACGATCGAGTAAAAGACCTTTCCAGGAGGGAAAAACGTATGAAAAATCCGGAAAAAAATCAGGGATGCGGCGCCTGCTGGCTGCCGATCCTCGAAAAATTGCCCGTCATTTCCCGTTACGCGAAGACCCGCGGCTGGCATTATCTGATCACCTGGCTGCACAGATTATCGGGAATCGGGATTTTTCTCTATCTGATCGTCCATATCTATAATCTTTCGTTTTTAAAGACACCCGACCTCTACAGCGCCCAAATGAAAATCATGACCGGACCGGCATTCGTATTTTTTTCCTTTCTTGCGGCGCTGCTTGTGGGGTTTCATGCCCTGAACGGCGGGCGCCTCGTCCTGTACGAATTATTCGGAAGGCGCAACGATGCGACGATGCTCCACTGGAGCTTCGGGCTGGCATTGGCGTACGTCGCGCTGGTCGTGATTGTGATGATCATGAAAAATCAGGGCGCCTCGCCCGTCCTTTTCTGGATGACGACGTCTTTCGCCGGCGCCGCCGTGGCTTATGCCGTATGGGCCCGCGTCCGGAAAAGCAGGCACTCGGTTCTCTGGAAGCTCCAGCGGATCAGCGGCGCCTTTCTGCTGATCGCCGCTCCGGCTTACCTTCTATTTTTGTCCCTTAACCAGGGAAGCGGCGCTGCCGCTCAGGCCGCTGCCCTGCAGATGCAGAACACGTTTGTCCGGATCGCCCTCCTGGCGATGGCGGCGGCGGCGCTTTACCATGCGGGGTACGGTCTCTTTGCGATTCTGGCCGATTATGCCTCCTCGCGGACGGCGCGAACCGGAGCTGCGACGCTCCTTGTTGTCATCTTCGCCATCCTGGCGTTTTTGGTCTTCAGAATCATCTTTTCCATTTAACAAAGGGGAATCACGATGGGGAAAAAACTGCAAATCCATTCCACGCTGGCGTGTGACGTTCTGATTATCGGGGCAGGAGGCGCCGGGTTACGCTGTGCGGCGCTCCTCCAGGAACGGAGACCCGATTTAAAAATCATGGCAGTGACCAAGGTTGCCCACCCGCAAAAATCCCACACCAGCACCGCTCAGGGAGGCATGGCGGCCGTTGATCCGCAGGACAAATCAGATCATTCTCTCTTCCACATGTTTGATACCTGGAAAGGCGGCGATTGCAGCTCCGATCAGAACGTCGTCAAAAAAATCGTCGAGGGCGGCTGGGAGGAAATCCAGTGGCTGGAGCGTCGCGGGATACATTTCAGCAGAAATGAGGGAGGGGGCATCAGCAAACGGCAGTTCGGGGGGCACACCGTTGACTTCGGGAAAGGGGATGCTCTCCGGGCCGTCTTCGAGGCCGACCGCACGGGCAAGGGAATTATGGATACCGCCTGGGGAGAGGCTCTCAAAGGGGGCGTCCGGTTCATCAATTCGACCGTCGTCACGGAACTCCTGTTCAACGAGGGCGGCTGCGTCGGCGCGGTACTCTTTAAGACCAAAACCGGGGAGTTCGTCGCCGTGCAGGCCAAGGCTACAATTCTGGCTACCGGAGGCTCCGGGCAGGTCTATCGCATCACCACGAATTGCCGCAACAACACGGGCGACGGTCTGGCGGTGATCCTGCGGGCCGGCCTGCCGCTGATGGATCCGGAGGCCGTCCAGTTTCATCCCACGGGAATTGTCGGCCCCGGCATTCTGGCCAGCGAAGCCCTGCGCAGCGAGGGAGGCATTCTGCGCAACAAGGATATGGAGCCGTTCATGGAGCGATACGCCCCCAAAATGAAAGACCTGGCGCCCCGCGATATCGTGGCCCGGTCCATCGAAACGGAAATTCGGGAAGGCCGGGGGATCATGAATCCCGACCATCTGATCGAGCATGTCTGGATCGACCTCCGCCACCTGCCCGCCTACGTCCACGAGGTCAAATTGAAGGAGGTGGCAAGCTTCTTCCAGACTTACTGCAATCTGGATTCGCGGACGCAGCTCTGTCCCGTGCGGCCCAGCAACCACTACCACATGGGAGGAATCCCGACCAACGAGCATGGCGAGGTGCAAAAATCCGCAGGTGAAGTCGTGCCGGGGCTGTTCGCCGTCGGCGAGTGCGCCTGTGCGAGTTTCCATGGATTCAATCGCCTCGGCACCAATTCGCTGCTGGAGCTGCTGGTGATGGGTCGCTACACTGGCGAACGGGTGCTCTCGTTCCTCAAGGAAACGCAGGCGCCAGCGCCAAAAGGCGCGGGCGAGGCAACGCTTTCCTTGTTCGCAAGTTATGTTGAGGCCGAGGGAAAGGAAAATGTCGGCCTGATCCGCAAGGAGATGCGGGACATGATGACCCGCCAGGTCGGCGTCTTTCGCAATGAACGGGGCATCCAGCAGGCTATCTCCTCCCTGCTCGACTTCAAAAAGCGGGCAGCCGGAGCCGCCATCGCAACAAAGGACTTGCGGATGAATCAGGAACTGCTGGAGCGATGGGAGCTGGACAATCTTCTCGATAACGCGATGACAATGGCCCAAGGCGCCCTGATGAGAAAGGAATCCCGCGGGGCGCATTTCCGGGAGGATTATCCCGAACGAAGCGACGAGTTTCATTTCCACACGCTCATTTCCATGACGGAATTCGGCAGGATAAGCTTCGGGAAACGCCCGATAGACATGAGCGTCTTTGAAGCCGGAGGCGAACATTACGAACAATTCCGGATCATGCCGAGAAAATATTGAGGGGGCCACTGCCGATACCCAGAGGAGGAAACCATGCCAAAAACATATTTGCTGACGCTCACTGTCCAGCGTTACGATCCCGACACGTCCCGCTCCTGGCGTCAGACTTACAAGCTTGAATCCGGGCCGATCCTGCGGTTCGTCGACCTGTTCCGGAGGATCAACGTGGAGCAGGATGCCACCCTGGCATGGGCTTCATCCTGCGAGCACGCCCAGTGCGGGAGCTGTTCGATCAACGTCAATGGCCGGCCTATGCTTGCCTGTGAACTGCTTGTGGAAAATGCCGTCAACCTGTTCGGAACAACCGAGTTCAATATCGCGCCGCTGAAAGTCGCCCCGGTCATCAGGGATCTCGTTGTGGACTGGGAGAAGGCCTATGAGCGCGTCCATCGGGCAAAACCGTACATCATCAACCCGCAACCGCTTCCCCCCGGCGTAACGGAAAACCGGATTTCTCCGGGGCAACTGGCCCGGTATGAAGATGCGACGCGCTGCATCAACTGTTTCTGCTGCGCCGAAGCCTGCATCAGCAGCAACCGGAATTTTATCGGTCCCAACGCGGCGATGGCCGGCATCGTCCGGATGATGGATATCAGGGAAGCGGAAAAGGAGGAACGGCTTGATCTCCTGTACAGTGAAGAGGGGATCTACCGCTGCCACACCTCGAAAGCCTGTTCGCATGTCTGCCCCAAGAAGATCGACGTGGCCAACTTTATTGCGCTGGCCAAAGAGGGGGCCTTTTAGGAGGGAAGCGCATGTCGCAAGAAACTATTTCCAGTCGACTGGCAAAATTTTCGTGTGGTCTTCGTTTCGAAGATCTGAGCGGTAAGCATATCGCCAGTGTCAAGGGATACATACTGGACTGGCTGGGATCGGCCCATGCGGGCAGAAATCTGCCGTCGATTCGCATGATCAGAAACGTCGTCGGCAGACTCGGCGGCCACCCCGAATCCACATCCATTCCCGACGGCGCCAAGACCAGTTGTCTGCTGGCAGCTCTGGTCAATGGCGCTTCCTCGCACGTGGTCGAGATGGACGATCTGCACCGGGAATCGATCCTGCATCCGGCCTGCGCAATTCTTCCCGTGGTTCTCGCCCTGGGCGAACGACAGCACGCCTCGGGCAAAGACCTGATCGTCGCGGCTTCCGCCGGCTACGAGATTGGCATCAGAACGGCGCTTGCCGTAGGCACTGATCATTACCGCCATTGGCACACGACTTCGACCTGCGGAACCTATGGGGCGGCAGCCGCGGCGGCCAAACTGCTTTCCCTGAATGAGGAGCAGTTTGCCTGGGCTATGGGCTCGGCGGGAACCCAGGCGGCAGGCCTCTGGGAGTTTCTTGCGGACAATGCGATGAGCAAGCAGCTCCACGCCGGCAAGGCGGCGCTGAACGGGATGCTGGCGGCGCTGCTGGCTAAAGAGGGATTCACCGGCGCGCACAAGATACTGGAAGGGGAAAAGGGATTTTTCGTTGCCACATCGAAAAATTTTGATCTTGACAAGTGCACTGACGGCTTGGGCGAGATATTTCACGGCGACCGCAATTCCTTGAAGTACTACGCTTCCTGCGGACACACCCATTCCGCCATCGATGCCGTGCTGCTGGCCACGGGGGGCAAAACCTTCAAGCCTTCGGAAGTAACCGAAGTCCGCGTCCGCGTTTATCAGGCGGCAATTGACCTTCTGGGGGTAATCGAACCGAAATCTCCATACCTGGCAAAATTCAATCTGCCGTTCTGCATCGCGACGGCGCTGGCTTATGGCCACGTCCAACTGGGAGACTTTAACGAAACAAGGCTTGGCGATGCGGATTTGCAGGAACTGATGGCGAAAGTCAGCTTTAAGGCAGACCCCGGGCTGACAAGGCTCTATCCGCGCAAATGGCCGGCGAGCGTGACAATCACGCTTGCCGACGGCCGGCAGTTGAGTGGCGAAAATGAGTATCCCAAGGGGGATCCGGAAAACCCCCTGACGGCCTCCGAACTGATCGGAAAATTCAAGGGTCTGACAGACGGAATCCTTTCGGAAAAGCAGGCAGACCGGATTGCCGACAAGGTGATGAACCTGGAAAAGATAGCCGACGCAAACGAACTTCTGGCATGAAGATAATTGGTTTTGAGGAGGAACAGCATGGCTGACAAGGAATTTTTCGGCATTTTCCCCTATCTTGTCACCCCTCTGGATGAACAGGGAAGGCTCAAGGAACAGGTACTGGCCGACCTCGTCGATCATCTCATCCGCCAGGGGGTTTACGGCGTCACACCGCTGGGCAGCACCGGCGAGGCGCCTTACCTTGACTGGGCAACAAGAAAGCGAACCGTGGAGGTCGTCATGAGCGCAACGGCCGGGCGAGTCCCCGTCGTCGCGGGAATTTGCAGCACTTCTACTCAGGGAGCCATCCAGGAAGCTGAGGAAGTCGAAAAGCTGGGAGTGGACGGCATTCTCACCATGATGCCCAGTTACTTCCCGCTGGCCGACGCCCAGGTTGTCGGACATTTCCGCGCCGTCGCCCGTTCGGTATCCTGCCCCATTGTCCTCTATACGAATCCGAAGTTTCAGACCTGGGACTTTACCGTAGAGGCGTTGCGACAGCTTGCCGAAGAGCCAAACATCCAGTACCTGAAGGATGCCTCCGGGAATGTGGGGAAGCTCGTCTCTCTGGTGTCAACCCTTGGCAGCCGGATCAAAATTTTCAGCGATACCTCTTCCGTTCCCCTGTTCATGTTCCTGATCGGCGGCGTCGGCTGGATGTCCGGCCCCGCCTGCGTGATCCCAAAACAAAGCATCGAGCTGTACGAAACGGCAAGGCAGAAGCGCTGGGACGAAGCGGCGCTCCTGCAGATCAAGCAATGGCCGCTCAACCTGGCCTTCCAGAAATTCACCCTCTCGGCCTGCGTAAAGGCGGGTCTGGAAATGCAGGGCTTTCCCGTCGGCCCACCCCTGCCGCCCCAGAAGCAGTTGAATGCCGGGGAAAGAAAAACCCTGGAAAAGATCCTGCGCGACCTCGGGGCGCTTTAGGGCCAATTGGCCAATTGCATTCCAGCGGCCAGACAGCAATTGGATTTCCCTGTCGTTTGTGCTCGGCTATAGCCTCGGCAACTGCCTCTTTCAACGCCATTTCGCCCTTCAATCAATTTTGCCTGGCGCAGATGTTTCGCCACTGCATCGTCGATAGGAAGTTTCTTTGGGACACGATCAAGTGCAGAAATCTCTTGCAGCGACAAGTCCGGCAACATATTGGTGGCTGTCCCCAATTATTCTCAATATTCCTCAGCTTCACTTTCGGCCTCCAGGAATGCTGTCTCAATAAGGCTCCGCTCCTTTTCAATCTCCAGCTTGAGTTCTTCCTCGGTCGGCAGGAACTTCAGGTATTTGGACGCAAATATCCGTTTTCCTTCACTCAGCACGGAATATTTGGCAACGGCTTCGCCCTTGTCCGAACAGAGGATCAATCCGATGGTTGGATTGTCGCCGGGCACCTTGAAGAGGTCTGTATCTGGCGCTCAAGTTGTGCCTTACTCCAACCGCACTCGGCCGCCTCTTTTTCATAGAAAATCCGGGCTTCAGGGACGCTGACCCGCATTAAGGCGCGGTAATAGTGCGCGCATCCTGGCGGTGGTTTTCAAATCCGTCGCCATCAGTTTAATCAGCAAATATTGGCGCAAAAATCGATAACATGGCCGCCATCCCAAGGCGCTGCGGGGCGGTCTTAAAAAATGTTGCGCCGCAACATTGATTAACGCATCGTTATAACTACATTTTTGACGACGGTTTGAAAATTTCATGTTTTCATGAATGACCGTCGCCAGGGGAAACCCGGAAGGAACACCCGGCGGTCATGGCATTATGCCGGGCCTCCTGCCGCCGGCGGATTGAGGCAATTCTCGATGGCCTCTTGAAGGCTTGCGAAGGAGTCGAGGGCGGCCTGGCGCTCTTCGTCGGTGAGGGCGGCGGGGTCGGTTTTTTCCACCCGCGCCCGGATCTGGTCGAGGGAGCGGCACAGGGCGGCGCCCGCGGTCTGTTTTACCCGCGTGCGGGGGGCGTCTGACGGTCTTCGCCGGCCGGATCTCCGAATACAGCTGTTTTACCCGCGTGCGGGGGGCGTCTTCCGCCTTCTTCCGTAGTTCTTCCTTATACCTGGCGAAGGCCGTGGTCATGGCGCGCGGCTGCTTTTTCCGTGCAATCTCGACCAGTTTTTTATGAACATTAAGCTTCGCTTTCTTCCCGAAGGCGCGGTTGCCACGGCATTCGTCCCGGATCTCGATGGGCAGGTTCGTAAGCGACAGGGCTTCCGCGACGGTGGCGCGGGGCTTGCCGATTGCGCCCGCCAACTGCTCCTGGGTGTATTGC
>CAZKHU010000090.1:0-11678 GCA_964552725.1 uncultured Syntrophus sp. | reverse complement strand
CTTCATCCAGATCCGGTAGAGTTTTTCTTTTCCCTCCTCGAAGCATCGGTAACCCGTGGAATCGGCCTCTTCGACAAGCACCTCTCCCAGTTCCTGGCACTGCGCAAGCCAGTTCCGGAAATGGGCGCCGCCGCCCAGATAGACCATCCTCCACGTTACTCCGTGTTCGTCCACCCGCTCCTGAAGGAGCTTTTCTTCCTCGCTGATTTGCTGAACGGTTTTCAGGGTTATCCGGTTTTTTGCGTGCATGTTTTCAATACTGTTCCCGCAGGTATTTCTGGAGCCGGTCCATCCCTTCGCGGATATTTTCTATGGAGCTGGCGTAGGAAAAACGCAAATATCCCTCACAGTTTTGGCCGAAATCGATTCCGGGGGCGACGCCGACGTGGGCCCGCTTCAGGATATCGAACGCCATCTTGTAGGAGTTATTGGAATACTTCTTTATGTTGCCGAGAATATAGAAGGCGCCGGTTGGCGCAACGCTGATGCCGAGCCCCATTTCGGACAGTCGCCCGGTTATGTATTTGCGGCGCTGATCGTATATCCCCCTCATCCGGACCACTTCCGGATTTGTCTCCCGCAAGGCGGCAACCCCGGCCCATTGAACGAAGGCGTTGGCGGAGATAAAGAGATTCTGGATGATTTTCTGCATCGGCCGGACATAAGCCGGCGGGACGATCAGATAGCCGAGCCGCCAGCCGGTCATGGCGTAGGCCTTCGAGAAGCCGTTCAAAACGAACGCATTGTCGGTAAATTCGAGGATGCTGCGCTCTTTGCCCTCATAAACGAGACCGTGATATATCTCGTCGGAAATTATCGGGATATCGAGCGCGGCGATCTCGGTAAGCCGTTTTTCGCAGAGGATGTTGCCCGTGGGATTGGACGGGGAGTTGATCATTAGCAGGCTGGTTCGGTCTGTCATCTTTTTCCGGATCGCGGCGGCGGACAGTTGAAACCCGTCTTCTTCGTAAACCGGCACGCTGACCGGCGAGCCGCCGAAAAAGCTGATCATGTTCGGGTAGCAGGGATAATGCGGATCAGAGATGATGACTTCGCTTTCCTTTTCCAGCAGGGCCGAAAAAAGCACCATCATCGCCGGCGAGGTGCCGGAGGCGACCAGCACTTGGTCGGGCGAAATCGCCACCCCGTATGCTTCCAGGTAATGTTCGCAGATGGCCTCCCGGAGCTCGATCAGGCCGAGGCTGTGGGTATAGTGGGTCTGCCCGTCGCGCATTGCGCGCATTCCCGCTTCCTTTATGCACTCCGGCGTGTCGAAATCGGGTTCGCCGACCTCGAGATGAACGATGTCTGTTCCGTTTCTCTCCAGCTTTTGCGCTTCTTCCAGCACGTCCATGACGATGAACGGAGGGATATCCTGCGCCCTTTGTGCGATTTTGCTTATCATAATCTCTAAAACCTCGATCTTAATAATTAAAGCCTATCTGTTTGCGCAGGTACCATTTGCACTCGGCCTTCCTTGCCCTTCAAAGGGAGGGTTAGGGTGGGGATGGGGTTCCGGAACGATTTCCAGCTCCCTTGGGGACGATTATTAGTCATGAATGTCTCATATAAATGAGGAGATGCCAAGTTTTTTCGACAATGAAAGCAGTTCTTCTTTGTCAGTTAAATCATTTGTCAATTCACTCACTTGGATAATCGGAAGGGCGGCGCGCGCGGACAGGTTTTCCCGCCAGTGTTGCTGGGCGCGAAATCTTTTTTCGAAAAAATCGGAACCTTCGCAGGCCTTTCCCGGGAGGAGCTTGTTCATGATGTAGCCGTTGACGCCGATTCCGAAAGCGGCGAGCGACGATGCGATCAAAAGCGCCTGTTCGACGGGGAGGCGTTCCGGGTTGGCGACGATCCAGGCGGAGGTCTCGTTTTTGAGCATCGAGATCACATCCTGCGTCAGTTGGCGCCATTGGGCGATCAGTTGCAGCGGATCGGCGTCTTTGAACAGGCCCTTGAACTTCAGGTAAATTTTCTGGGCCTCGGTCAGGTGTGCATAGAACATCTGCTGCAGTTCGAGCAATTTGAGGGTGGTTGAGGTAGGGGCTGCGTCCCAGATAATGATGTCGTAGTTTCCGGACTGCTGAACGTTCAGCAAATAGGAGAGCATGAATTCTTCGTCGATCCCGGGCGCCCCTTCTATGTAGTTGAGGATGTCCCTCTCCACCGGCAAAAAAGCGGAAAGGACGGTAAAGATGTCGTCGGCGAATTTTTCGTGCCAGAGTTTAAGAACCGCCCGGCGGGAAAGCTCAACGACGTCCAGATTGGGGGCAACCGTGACAATCTGCTCTGTAAAGTCACCGCCGAATATCTCCCCGAGAGAGCCGGCGGGGTCGGTCGAGAGAAGCAGCGTACGCTTTTTTTGCGCATAACCGAGAGCGCAGGCCGTCGAAAGGGTTGTTTTTCCAACGCCTCCCTTGCCGGTGAACAGCAGGATGGATGTTGGATTTTTTGTGGTTTGAAGGTTCATTTCATGTGTCTCCTGTTGATATTTTCATGGATATTTGCGGATTTCTTCTGCAAAATATTGCCTTTTTCGATATCCAGCGAGACGTCGTGAACCGCCTCTGTTGCCGCGAAACGGTACGATACGGAAAATAGGGCCAGAAACCCATTTTTCTTATCATCCGCAGATAAAACGGTTTCCGCTGGTGACGATGCCCGGCCCCGGCGCCTTCAATTTCGCGTATTCGAGCTGAATCTGCATCTGTGCGAGGGCGGCCTGGGCGACCTGGGCGGCGGCCGCGGCCGCCTCGACATCTTTTTGCGCGGCGCTTATCCGCGGCAGGTTGCTTTTTGCCTGATTCAGGGCGGCCTTTCCCTCTTCCAGCCTCGCCTCGCCCGTTCGATATCCTGCTTCCTGGCGCCGGCCCTGACTTCGTCAAGCTGTGCCTGCAAGGCTCGAACCCCCGCTTCGGCCCGGGCTATCTCGGCGGGGATTGTCGTCTGGTAAACCTTCAAAATTGCCCCTGCCTGTTCTCGG
Organism: uncultured Syntrophus sp.; assembly: GCA_964552725.1. Lineage (GTDB taxonomy): Bacteria > Desulfobacterota > Syntrophia > Syntrophales > UBA5619 > DYTH01. Next base: position 8,689 of record CAZKHU010000090.1, on the reverse strand, counting down.
GCCATCAGCGCTTTATCCCGGTTCCCTCTTGCCTGATCAAGCCGGGCGATGAATCCGCCGGGTCCAGATTTTTTGGTTAAAGCCTGCTTATTTCCCCATGATCCTCCAGACTCGGATGGATATGGATCATAATGTCCCCGACACGGGGAAACCGATCGAAGATAAGTTTCCGAACCTGGTTCCCGATTCCGTGAGATTCCTGAACAGTCATCTGTGGATCCATATCGAGCTTCAAATCAACGATCAGATTTTGCCCGGAGCGCCTGATCCGCACCTCGTTGACGCAATCGACGCCGGGAACGCACGCGGCCGCCTCGGTTATGGCGATGATGATTCCTTCCGGCGGCTGGCCATCCATCAGGTCGTTCGAGGCGCTTCTTAAAGTCTGCCACCCGATATGGAATATAAACAGCGCCGTAAGACCCGCCGCGATCGGATCCAGCAATGCGACTCCGAAATACGCCCCGCCGACGCCAATGAGGGTTGCAATCGAGGTGAGGGCGTCTTTGCGGTGGTCAGTCGCGATTGCATCGAGCGTCGGGCTTTGCGTTTTTTGGGCGATGCGGCGGGTATAGCGAAACAGGGCCTCCTTGCCTGCAATGGTGATAACCGTAGCAATAACGGCAATTATCCCCGGTGTCCCGTAATCTTTCTCAATAATCGTGGTTACTGCCCCGTAGAGAATGCCGCCGCCGGTGGCCAGAATGACCAGCGAAATGAAGAAGGCGGCGATGCTCTCTGCCTTGCCGTGCCCGTAGGGGTGCTCATCGTCAAAAGGTTTGCTGCCGATCTTCAGAGCCGCCATTCCGGCGATCATCGCCAGAAGGTCGGTCGCGCTTTCCAGCCCGTCGGCAAAGACCGCTTCGGAATGGCCGAAATGACCGGACAGCAGCTTTACGACCATCAGGATTACATTGCTCCAGAGGCCGATCGTTATGGCGCGCCCGGCTATGCTGAAAGCCATTTTTCTTTTCACATTTTCCGATTCCATCAGCCTGCCTTGAAAATATTTTTCCTTTTACCATCTTTCTTCCCCGGTGACCACATTATTCCATGACCGACAAACTCAAAATGAGCAACTGCCGGGAAAATGGATCGGGTTATCCATGACTGGACTATCGGGCGCAATCATGCTCGAGTAAGAAAGTTGGGGATAAGATAAAAATGCAAATTATTTATTGCAGTTAGAACGCGAAATGACGGGGAGGTGGAGCATAATGACGCCGCGAAATAAATTTATTGGTTGTTGTTTTGGAGTATCCGTGCAATCTGCAAGTGCAACTTGCAGATTGCGCATTTTTGCTATAGCGCGCCCGCTTTGGCAGCAGGATGCCATTTCCCGGGTCAGATCCCGGCCTCAGTTTTTTCAGTCGGGATAGCCCTCGGGGCTTACGGTGTTGTAATAGGCAAAGCTTGTCAGGGCGGCAACCTCTTCCGTGGCCGGCTCCCTGATGATACTTGCCGGAGTTCCTTCCTGAACGATCCGGCCCGCGGAGTATATCAGCATTCTGTCGGCCATGTGACAGGCCTCGAAGATGTCGTGGGTAACCATGATAACGGGGATATGCAGGTTTTTCATGACGCCCTTGAGGCAGGCCCGCATTTTCACGCGCGTGATTGTATCGAGTGATGAAAATGGTTCATCCAGAAGCAGGGCCTGGGGATTTCTGATTATGGCCCGGGCAAAGGCCACCCGCTGCTGCTGTCCGCCCGATATCTCATCGGGATGTTTTTCTTCCAGACCTTCCAGCCGCAACGTGGCAATCAGCTCGCGGGCGCGTTCCCGCCGCCGGCGTTCCGGTAAATCTTTTGCTCCGAACATGATATTCTGCAGCACTGTCATGTGCGGAAAGAGGGCATTTTTTTGACAGACATATCCCATGAGGCGGTGTTGAGCCGCGATATTTATGCCGCTGGCGGAGTTGAAAAGGACGGCGCCATTCAGCGTAAAATGACCGTCATCGGGAGGCAGCAGGCCGGCAATCAGACGAAGCGTCGTGGTTTTTCCCGCCCCCGAGGGGCCGAAAAGCACCGTGAGCCCCTCGTCCATCTGGAAGGCGATGTCCAGGTCGAATCTGTCCCACTGTTTTTTGAATGCCGCCACAAGGCTCATTGCTTATTTCCTTTGCTTTCGTACTGACGGGCCAGAAAAAGAAACAGGCCGGAAGTGATTGTGAGCAGCAGCGCCAGGAAATGGGCTTTTCCCCAGTCGCCGCCGGCGGCATAGCTGTAAATGGCCAGCGGCATGGTGCTCGTTTTTCCAGGTATGTTGCCGGCGACCATGAGCGTGGCTCCGAATTCTCCCATGGCCCTGGCGAAAGCCAGGACAATGCCGGCCATGATTCCTTTCCCGGCCAGAGGAAGCACAACCTTGATGGCTGTCTGCCATTCGGAGTAACCGAGCATGGTCGAGGCGTCGCGCATGGCGATGTCTACCGAGGCGATGGCTGCCTGGGACGTCCTCACCATGAGCGGCAGGGAGATGACGAAAGATGCCAGTACAGCCGCCTGCCACGTGAACATGATGTTCCAGCCCGCCATTTCGTAGAGCAGCTTGCCGAGAAAACCGTTGCGGCCGAAAATCATGATGAGATAGTACCCCGTTACGGTGGGCGGCATGATCAACGGCAGACTGATCAGGATTTCAAGAATTATTTTCCCCCGGAAATTTCTCGTAGCCAGCATATAGGCAATCGCGCCGCCGAGCAGGGCCACAAATACCGTCGACAGGGCGGATACCAGCAGGGAAAGTTTTATCGAAAACCAGATTTGTTCATTCATGGCTGTCTATTTTCAATTTGTCTGTTCGAATCCGTATAGTTTGAAAAAGCCGGCATTTGCCTGTTCATGGAGAAACTTGATAAATTGTCCGGCCAGCTTTGCTTCGCCGGAAGAATGAATAACGGCCGCCGGATAGATGATCCGCTTATGCGTATAAGCCGGCAATTCCTGCACGACGGCCACGGATTTCTCGATGAGGGCGTCCGTGGCATAGACAATGCCGCAGTCAACCTCGCCGCGGGCTACATAATCGAGTACCTGCCGGACGTTTTCTCCAAAGATCAGTTTACCGGCAAGCTGGCTGTAAACATGGTAATATTCCAGAGCGTCTTTTGCATATTGTCCTGCCGGCACTGTGGCGGGATTTCCTATGGCGATCCGGCGGATGGCATCATTCTTCAGAGCGGCGATATTCGGGAGGGCCAGGTTCCGCTTTCTGTTCCTGATCAGCACGAGGCGGTTGGCAACCAGGTTGATGCGGGAAGATTCGACGATCATTTTTCCCCGGGAAAGTTTGTCCATATCGGCGGCGGAGGCGGAGACAAAAACATCCACCGGGGCGCCGCTTTCAATCTGGGCGCGCAGTTGCCCAGAACCCGCGAAATTGTGCAGTATCTTCAGACCGCCATTTTTGCCCTCGAAGTCCAGCGCCAATTTCGTGAGCGGCTCCCTGAGACTGATGGCGGCGGAAACGAGGATTGTCCTGTCTGTCCTCGCCGCCCCTGCAGCGGCAGGCAGGAGGACAGCCAGCAAGGCCAAAAAACAAAAACCGTTACGGCATATATTGAATATAGTATTTCTCAGTTGCCATGCTCCATTTCAGCGCGTTTTTCATGAAAAGCCCTCTCAGGGAGAAAATCCTTCTCCAGATTCTCGATGCGTTCGTTGATCACTGTGAATTTTTCCCGGGCAAAGTTTGTCACTTCCGTTTCGTAGGCAGTAAACAGGTCGGTAAATTTTTTCGCCAGGGGGGTAAGTTCCGATCCGCCGTGGGTTTTTCCTCCGATTTTCGTTTCGAGTATTTTGCCGCCGATGCAGGTCTCCATTTTCTTGATTATATTAAGGGCCTTCACATAGGACAGATCCATTTCTTTGGCCGCTTGATTGATGGAACCCAGACGCTCGATGCCCTGAAGCAACTGTACCGGGCCCCTGCCCATGAAAGGCAGACCCTGCTCGTTCAAAATGGTCAATTTGAGATGTATTTTCATGGCCGCTATATAATGCAATAAATAACGATCTGTCAATATCAAAGTCGTATCGGCGCCGGGCCGCAGCGGATGTCCGATCTTTTGAATATCTGCATTATTTCCGCCCAGTTAAAAACAATCTTGAAAGGGCCCGGAATCTGTGGTAGCCTTCCCCGCTGTTTGCCAGGAAAAATTCTTTCGTGAAGGAGCGCTTTTAGATGGATTACAAGGATACACTGAATCTGCCGCACACCGATTTCCCGATGAAGGCCAATCTCGCCAAACGCGAGCCGGAAATGCTTGCCCGCTGGGACGGGATGCATATCTACGACCTGATCCGCCAGACGTCCAAAGGCCGAAAGCCTTACATACTTCACGACGGGCCGCCCTACGCCAACGGCAGCATCCATCTGGGAACCGCGCTCAACAAGATCATCAAGGATGTGCTTGTCAAATCTAAAAACATGGCCGGTTTTGACAGCGTTTATGTCCCCGGCTGGGATTGCCACGGGCTGCCGATCGAGCATCAGGTTGACAAGGAACTGGGCGACAAGAAGGGCGCCTTGTCGCAGGTGGAAAAGCGGCGTTTCTGCCGTCAGTACGCGGAGCGCTATCTCGGGATTCAGCGGGAACAGTTCAAGCGGCTCGGGGTTTTCGGGGAGTGGGACAATCCCTACCTGACGATGACCTATGATTACGAGGCGGCGACCGTAGCCGAGCTGGGGAGGCTCTATCTGGGCGGCGGCGTCTATAAAGGCAAGAAGCCCGTTTACTGGTGCGCATCCTGCAAGACGGCGCTGGCCGAGGCCGAGGTCGAGTATCAGGATCACAGCACCCCGTCGATATATGTGAAATTTCCGGCTGTTTCCGATGTTTCCGAGCGCCTGCCGAAGCTCGCCGGCGAGCAGGTTTCGGTCGTCATCTGGACGACGACCCCGTGGACGATTCCGGCCAACCTCGCGGTTGCGCTCCATGCTGATTTTATCTACGTCGCCCTCAAGATCGGAGGGGAGGTGCTGATCCTTGCCAGAGATCTCCTGGAAAACTGCCTGGATGCCTTCGGATTTCGCAATGAGCCTTATGAAATCCTTGACGAATTTCCCGGATCTGTTCTGGAGGGCCTCAAATTTCGCCATCCGATTATCGACAGGGAGAGCCTCCTGATCATCGCCCCGTTTGTCACCCTCGACACCGGAACCGGCTGCGTGCATATCGCCCCCGGCCACGGCCAGGAGGATTATGAGATCGGGATGAAATACGGGCTGGAGAACTATGCTCCCGTGGATGACGATGGAAAATTCACTAAGGATGTCAAAGACTTTTCCGGACAGTTTGTCTTTTCCGCAAACGACGCGGTGATCGAAAAACTCAAAGGCGCGGGCGCGCTCCTGGGCCGGGTGGACATCAAACACACCTATCCCCACTGCTGGCGCTGCAAAAATCCGATTATCTTCCGTTCGACGGAACAGTGGTTCGTTTCGATGGAGAAAAACGACCTGCGGAAAAAAACGCTGCAGGCGATCGACAATGTCAAATGGATTCCCGCCTGGGGGCGGGACCGCATTTACGGGATGATTGAAAACCGTCCCGACTGGTGCATCTCCCGCCAGCGGCTCTGGGGCGTGCCGATTACCGTATTTTCCTGCAAGGCGTGCGGAGAACAATTGTTGAGTCAGCCGATAATCGATAACCTGGTTTCACTTGTCCGCGAATACGGCGCCGATGTCTGGTTCGAACGCGAGGCGAACGAACTGCTGCCGGCGGGATGCGTCTGCCCGCAATGCGGCGGCGGCGACTTCAAAAAGGAAACGGATATCCTCGATGTCTGGTTCGATTCCGGCGTCAGCCATGCCGCGGTCCTGGAGGGACGGGATTATCTCAGCTCGCCTGCGGACATGTACCTCGAAGGCAACGATCAGCACCGGGGCTGGTTCCACTCCTCGCTTTTGGAATCGGTGGCCTCCCGGGGACGCGCCCCGTACCGCAATGTCCTGACGCACGGGTTTGTCGTGGACGGCGACGGGAAAAAGATGTCCAAATCGGTCGGAAACGTTACCGACCCGCAGACGATCATCGACGGCTACGGCGCGGAGATTCTCCGGCTCTGGGTCGCCTCGGCGGACTACACCGAAGACATCCGGGTTTCCGAGGAGATTCTGAAGCGCCTTGTGGAGGCCTATCGGCGCATCCGGAATACGGGTCGCTTTATCCTCGGCAATATCTCGGATTTCCATCCGGAGACGGACGCCGTTCCGTACAGCGAAATGGAGGAGATGGACCGCTGGATTCTGCACCGCCTGCAGGAGATGATCCGCCGGGTTCGCGAAGCCTATGAGCAGTATCAGTATCATCTGGTTTACACAACGCTGTACAACTTCTGCACCGTCGATCTCTCCTCGCTGTATCTGGACGTGCTGAAGGATCGCCTTTATACGTCAAGGGCGGCTTCCCGTCCCCGCCGCTCCGGGCAGACGGCGATGCATGAAATTCTGGAGGCGATGGCCCGGCTTCTGGCGCCGATTCTGACCTTTACGGCGGAGGAAATCTGGCTGGCCCTGCCGGCGACGGCAGGAAAACCGGAGAGCATCCATCTGACGCTGTTTCCGGAAGTGGACGACGCGAAACTTCAGCCGGAACTGGGCGAAAAGTGGAAAAAACTCATTGCCGTAAAAAGCGAGGTCGGCCGGGCCATCGAGACGGCGCGCCAGAACAAGGTTGTCGGCCACTCCCTGGACGCCGAGGTGCTGATTGCCGCACCGGATGACATCCGGCCGCTGCTTCAGGAAAATATCGAGGATTTGCGTGCATTTCTGATTGTCTCGGCGGTTGGCGTCGTGGATTCCGCTGCTATCGAGAACGGCTGTCAGAGTCCGGAATTTCCCGGGCTTGTCATAGGAGTGAGTCGGGCGAAAGGCGTCAAGTGCGAACGCTGCTGGAACTACAGCGAGACGGTGGGCGCAAGCGCCGACCATCCGTCGCTCTGCGCGAGGTGCGTGAAGAATCTGTAAAAAACGGTAACTATTGAATACTTAACCAAGCTTGTCATCCCCGAGTGTTTCTATCGGGGATACGGTTTTAAAACCGGTACCATATTCCCGATTACACCCTCGGGAATGACAGATTTTATTATCATGTTGAATGGTTAAAAAAACATATCATTCGGGGATCTTTTGCCAGAGTTGGTTCATGAGGGGCGGGTTTAAAACCCGTCCGTACTTTCATCATTTGTTGCGCCCACACCGGGCGGAAGTGTCCCCAGGGGGTAATTTTTGAACAAAAAAAACGGAATTTTTCTGGCGATAGCGATTCTGGTGGTTCTCCTTGATCAGGCGACAAAGGCCTGGATTATAGCGGCGATGCGTCTCCATGACTCTTATGCGGTGATAAACGGTTTTTTTAACATCACATCGGTAAGAAATCCCGGCGCCGCGTTCGGGTTTCTGGCCGGCGCCCCGCCGTTTTTCCGCACAGTGTTTTTTATTGGCATCACCATCGGGGCGATTCTGCTGATTCTCTATTATCTGCGGGTCAGCCTGATCGACGATTATCCCCTGATCATTTCTCTGGCGCTGATTTTCGCCGGGGCCGCCGGCAATCTGATCGACCGGGTCCGTTTTGGCGAGGTTGTTGATTTTCTCGATGTTTATCTCGGGAATTACCACTGGCCTGCATTCAATGTCGCGGATTCGGCGATCACCGTCGGCGCGTTTGTCATGATTGTCGCCATGTTCCGGCGACGAAAAGGGCAAAATGATGCGCGATAAACGAACGGGGCAGTCATGAAGGTTTTTTTACAGATCAAAAGAACCATTTCCCGACGGATGACGCCTCCCCGGATCTTCCTGCTCGGATTTGCCGCCCTGATTCTGATTGGGGCTATTCTTCTCTGGCTGCCCTTTGCGGCGGAAAAAGAACGTCTGAGTTTTTTAGACGCGCTATTTTCGTCGGCTTCCGCGGTCTGCGTGACGGGGCTGGCCGTGATCGATATCGGCCGAGACCTTTCCTTCGCGGGTCAGATAGTTACGCTCTTTCTTTTTCAGATCGGCGGCTTGGGAATAATAACCTTTTCCGTGGTCATCTTCGGGCTTTTGGGACGGGGCGTATCTTTTCGAGAGCGGGAACTAATTCAGAGCGCCTTCTTCTATGCCCCCCGCCGTGATTTTGTCTCAATAATCAGAAAAGTCCTGAAATTTACCTTTATTGCCGAGGCTGCCGGGGCGGTTATTTTGTTTATCCGCTTCCTTTTTGATTTCCCCCCCGCGACCGCCCTTTACCATGCCATCTACAATGCCGTTTCCGCCTTCAACAATTGCGGCTATTCGCTTTTTTCCGACAGCCTCATCAGATATCAGGGCGACTGGATTGTCAATTTCACGGTTATGGGGCTGATCATTCTCGGCGGCATAGGGTTCATGGTGCAGCAGGAAATTATCTTATGCTTCCGGGGCAAACTCAAAAGGCTTTCGCTGCATACCAAACTTGTTCTCTTGACAACGACGGGGCTTATTTTTGCGGGAGCTGTCTTTTTTTATCTGTTTGAGGCCCACAATGCCCTCAATGGCGTTTCCGGGCCGGCCGCTTTTCTTATTTCCCTTTTTCAATCCGTCACCCCGCGCACCGCTGGTTTCAGCACTGTGGCGATCGACCGTTTGACTAACGAAACGGTTCTGTTAATGATAATTTTGATGTTCATTGGCGCTTCCCCCGGTTCGACCGGC
>CAZKHU010000089.1:0-11701 GCA_964552725.1 uncultured Syntrophus sp. | reverse complement strand
TATTGTTCCATGTTTTTGAGCTCTTTCCCACTGCCCCGTATCCTGAATTTTCATCGTTCGTTGTGCCCGCCCCGGGCATGGGGGTTTATAGAAGTACCGTTCTTTCCCAGGTCACCAAATTCTTCAATGTCTCTGCCACAAGTCCCTGCTGCTCCACGAAAACACGGAGGCAGACGCCGCAGTCAGAACTGATCTGGCGAGGAACGGGGATCAGTTTATGGACGATCCCCTGTTCCTTGAGAATCTTTTCCGCCTTCAGCGTATGGCTGACCGAAGGAAACAGAAATACGGCGTACGGCGGCGCTTCCATCACGGGCGCACCAGCCGGGCGGCGCCCGCCATCGTTTCGAGGATATCGTACATATTGGAAATACGTCCCGCCGCGATCTGCTCGCCCAGCCCGAAATAGTTCACGCAGGTTCCGCAGACGAGGATGTCCACCCCGGCCTGCGCCAGTTGCTGCAGGTCATCAAGAACCGCCGAATCCTTCACGGCGAGCTTGACCCCGGCGTTGTAGCAGATGATCGTCGCCGGCAACGGTTTGAGCTGCCCGAGGGTGTGGAGGAAGCCCCGAATCAGGACATCCCCCAGGGCGTCGTCTCCGCGCCCCATGCGGTTGTCGGAAAGGACCACCACGAGGGGGCCAGCTTCCTTTTTCGGCAAAACTGCGCAGGTCAGCTCTGCGGCGAGGGCGGCGGCGTCCAAGGAGGGAGGGAGCGCAGCGCCTGCCCTCACCAGCTCTATCTCCCGAACCCCGCCCTCCTTCTTAGTCACGGAGAAGCTGCAGGCCGTTTTGGCGGCCAGGCGGCTGATGTTCTCCACGGCAATGTCATCGTCCACCAGGACGGTCACTTCGGCGTTCTCCTCAAGCGCCTTTTTCGCCAACAGCACGGGCTGCGGGCAGGCAAGCCCGCGAGCGTCAATGGTTTTCTTCATATCTTCCAGCCTCCTTTTGGGTTTAGACAGTACGGAACAATCACAATTTCTTTTTTCTTTCCACTGATTTTTGCTTCGACTGACCGGCGGGTCAGTGAATAACGGTTGTAAAATATCAAAAGGAACGTAGAGACCCTCCTCCAATGGGGTGTGAATCTATATATCTGCTGATGCGCTCAACGCGGCCCCGATAGCTCCCACAATCTGAGGGTCGGGCGGCACAAAAACGGGTCTGCCCATTTCGTTTTCGAGAATAATTCTCATGCAATCGTTCAGCGCAACGCCGCCGGCAAAAAATATTTTCCCCGGCGGCGCAATTCTTTTCAGGAGGCCCGCCGAACGGCTGACGATAGCCTTGTGAATGCCCAGCGCCACCTCGTCGCGCATCGCGCCCTGTGAAGTCAGAGACACAACCTCGGATTCGGCAAAGACAGTGCACATGCTGTTGATCTTCACGGCTTTACCGGCTGAAAGAGCCGCCTTTGAGAATTCATCCAGTGTGAAACCGAGCGCAGTTGCCATGACCTCAAGGAAACGGCCTGTCCCGGCAGCGCACTTGTCGTTCATTTCGAATTTATTCATCTGGCCTTTGTCATCCAGCGAAATGGCCTTCGTGTCCTGTCCTCCGATGTCAAGGATTGACCTGCAGCCGCTCGAAAAAAAGCGGGCGCCCAAGGCGAAGGCAGTGATCTCGCTGATCACCGGACAGTTAAGGTGTCCTCCGAGCAGATGGCGCCCGTATCCGGTGGCGGCGATGACATCGAAGGCAACGCCGTTCATAAGTTCCTGCGCCGTTTCCAGCGGGTTGTGCGACGCGACCGACTTACGGGAAAAGACAAGCTTGCCGTTTTCCAGCACGGCAAGCTTGATGGTTCGCGAGCCTATGTCAATTCCGGCGCATTTCATTTTTTCTTCAACCGCTCGACAAAGGCCTCAAGCCTTGTCTTTAGCTGTCCCGCGTCTTCCTGGCTGTAATCGGTTTCCAGACGCAACGTCGGCACGCCCGATGTTTCCAGCTCTTTTTCCACAGGTCCGCTTTCCATGATGTAAGGCTGGCAGAATTGCAGGCTATAATGAATAACGCCCTGCGACCCGAGTTTTTTCGTCATTTCCTTTATGTACTCGACCCGCGACGGGTTCGGCGTAAAAACAGCGCAGTCGATATTGAAATATCGTTCGGTGATTGAATCAAGGATATCTTCCACAGTGTTCCCCGTGGGCTCCGTCAGCCAGCGCACGCCGCGTTCGCCCACGCAGGATTCCTCGCCCACAATGACCGCGTTGCTTGCTTCAATCAGCATGGGCAGTTTCCAGTTGGGAACGGCCATGGGACATCCGGAAACCAGCAGACGTGTTGCCCCCTTCGCGAAAACGCCTGTTCCTTTTTTCACGCGGTCTTCCAGCTCGTCGCAGAGTTTATTGACCGAGTCGGTAAAGCGGATAGGGTCATCATAGAAAAACACCTGATTCACGAGCAAAGCGTCCAGACCGGATATCGGCGCCGGGTCGGCGGCGCGAATCGCGGCCAGTCTTTTCACGGCATTTCGTTTTGCATTAACGACTTCAATCCCCTTTTTCAGCGATTCAACGGTTATCTTTTTACCGCTTACCTCTTCAAGTTTTTCGATGAACTTGCGGTATTCTTCCTTCAGCAAAGCCTTGCCCATAGCGGTTTTCATCTGGGGAAGGTCCATGATGTACAGGTCTTTGACCAGCGGGGCCAGTATCTCATAGGATTTTTTCTTGCCGTCGCAGGTATTTTCTCCCACAACGACGTCGCTGGCTTCCAGATAGGGGCACACCTTCCCGAGCTTGAAGCCGAAAGCAGATTTGATGAGTGAGCATGTATTTCGGGGCAACAGCGTTTCGGCGCCTTCAAAATTGAATTCCGCCCCGGCGCATAGTCCGACCGATACCCCGTCCACCGCGAGGATCAACTCTTCCGGAACGAAAACGCAATACGAACCGATAACTTTCCGGTCCTGCGCCTTCGCGTCCATAAGCTCCTTGATGCGCAGGCCATGCACTTCACTCATGACGAAATCAAAGTACTTCATTCCCTCCGGGCGGTTCTTTTGCGAAAGAAAAATATTCGCATATGCCTCTCCAAGAACGGAAAGGAGCGCGTCATGACCCTTAAGATCAAGACCGAGTTCCGACCACATTTTTGTGTAATCTGCCATGTTATGCCTCCTGATAGTGTTTGAATAGTTGCTTATAATTATTTATGTTCTGGCCATGGACAGCCGCCCTTTATTTGTTTTTTCTTTTTCATGAGGATGCCGTCCGCCCGGGATGGAAGGGAACAAGGTGAGAGGGGTCGCTCCCCATGTGGACAATCCAGCAGGGCAGAAGATAGACCGGCGCCGGAAGGGAAATATCCCTGATTTTTTGGGAAGGGTTCGATTTTTTTGAAGACAGGTTGACCAATGTTGCCTCCTGAATTAGTCATGCCGCGGTCTCCGCGGGGATGACCCTCAGGGGGACAAGCGGTCAGGGGGGAGAGACGGCAGAGCAGCGTTTTTCGGAGGACCGCCCGGGTCCTCTTTCAGCGCCTCATATTAATGGGTTGAATAATTTCAATAAATAAATCACGGATATCGCTCCAAATATTTACAAACTTCTATAATATTTCATGAGAGAAATAAGGGATGCAGGGCAATTTGTCAACTTTTTTGTTGCACAAGCAGCCGAACTGTCTGGAAAGGCTACTGTTTCAGCGCTTCCCTTATTTGTCTGGTTGTCTCCGGGCCTTCGAATATCTTCTCCATTGCCTCGGCAAGAACGCCGTTGATTTGATCCTCCAGCTTTCCCTCCGAGAAAACAACGTGTTCCAGCGAGGAACTGCTTTCCGAACTGACGCGGTAGAAGATTTTTTTCTTTTGAACGTCCGCAAAAACAAGGCTGATCCGCGCCTTCGCGGAGTATTTTTTTATCGGTATGTTGTCCAGACAGGTGACGTCCAGTTCGTCGATGGCGCCGCCGATGAGGATGGTTCCCCAGCCCGGCAGAATAGTTTTTTCACTCTGATCCCAGGCGGTTTTTTCCGGAGAGACATTGAACCCGGATTGCGTAAGCAGCTTGCGCAGGGCCTCGGCCACCGCGTCCGGCGCTTTGACGTATCTCGGCAGAACCGGGATGGAGGAGGCGCCGGAGCGAATTACCCGGCCGAGCAGCAGTGTGTCATCAATCTTTCTGCGATCAATGAAGTTTGCAACGGTAACGCTGAATTTCCGACCATCCGTCACGGCAGGGACAAGCTGCTTGGTTGGCTGATAGCGCAGATCAACATTGTATATTTTCGGCGCGCAGCCGGCCAGCAACGTCATCCCGAAAAGGATGGCGAACAAGATATAACTGCCTTTCCGTTTTTTATTGCCGGCCGCAGAAGCGGGGAAATTATTATTGATCATCATTCGTAACCTCCAGTTGCTTGATTTATTCAATATCGGTAATCTTCGCGAAACGAGTCCGCCGCGGGCTATCCCGATGGTCCTTCCGTAAAACCCCATGTTTGCAACAATCAGCGAACTCGTTATAGGTAGAACGGGATTGGTTGTCAATACAAACTGTTCTTCTAATGAGCAGGGAACATTGACACGCCCCCCACTTAAAAATTCACAAAGACGCTTTTATCGTAGCTTTCAGTTGGAAACGAACAGAAATTTTTTCCGGGGGAAAATGGAATTTCCTGATCATTATCTTCACCTACAAGTCCACGCATGTGAACATTACTGAAAATCAATTAGTACCGTTTGAAAGCGTTACCTCGAGGCCGCAAGCTTTTGAAGAATGTAAAGGACCTCCTGCAAACCTATCTTGCCGTCGTTATTCACGTCAGCGTTGACGCCGATGATTTGGCTTGGCATCAGGCCGGAAGATACTTGCAGCACCAGAATCGCATCGGCTAATGTAATAGTTCCATCACTGTTTATGTCACCCTTCACGGTGAATTCAGCTGCCACCGATTTGTTTGCATCCATCGTTACAATACATACACCCGTACCTGTACAGGCACCTGACCACTTAGTGAAGTTTGCCTCCGGATTGCTGCTTACAGTTAGGGTTACGACTGTGCCATAGGCATATACCTCATTACAATCTGTACCACAGTTTACCCCTGCCGGGTTACTGGTTACTGTCCCAGAGCCATTACCAGAGAAATTAACAGAAAGGATGTATTGCGATAAACCAATACACTCATCAGCACCAATATCCACTGCCCCGTTTATTATCCTCGAGTCGCCTTCAAAATCTGTGCTTGGGATTGAGGGTGCTGTATTAGCCCCTTTATCAATGCAAGGAGAGCCTGCCTGAAGGTGAAAGTCTGTAGTAAGCAGACAGTCTGTATTAATGTTGGCTCCCGGCAAATAATTATCAGTGTCAGTTACAACAAGGACACCAACGTTATTATTAAACAGCTTTACTATCGAGCCTATACCATTTCTATCTTCATCAGAACTCACATACAAATCATCGTCAGCCAAAAAAAATGTTTTATTATTCCATATTATATTGTTGTATATATCCGCCTTGGCGAAATCAGAGAGAAGAGCAATAAAAGCGCCGCCCCCATAAAGAAAAGCGGTATTCCCGCTGATTGTGTTGTTGGTGAATGTTATGATGCCAGTGCGCGGTAATGCCGCGCCAGCAGAGGCATAAGCGCCGCCCCCCATGCCATAAGACGTCCCATTTCCTTTGAATGCATTATTGGAGAAGATTACTGTTCCGGAAGAATAGGACATGGCAGAAGCACCGCCCCCATAAGAAAAAGCAGTATTACCACTAAATGTGTTATTGGTGAGGGTTATGGAGCCGGTATCGGTAAAAGTATGAGCACCCCCTCCCCCAGAGCTCGCACCAGTTGTAATATTTCTATTGAATACATTATTAATGAAGGCCACTGTTCCGGAATCAGAAGAACCGACAGCTCCACCACCGAACTGTAAAGCCGCATTGTCACTAAATGTATTGTTGGTAAAAGTTATTGTTCCAGATTTGGAGGAGGAAACATAAACACCCCCCCCAGCCCCTACAGCAGAAGTAACGCCTTTAGCAGTATTACCATTGAATGTGTTATTAGTTAAAGTAATTATTCCTGTATCTGAGAATACACTACCACCACCACCAAAGCCATCACCAGTATTATTACTGAATGTGTTGTATGCTAATGTGACTATTCCAGATTCGGAGCCGACATCAACACCACCACCGTGGCCATTAGCAGTATTATTACTGAATGTGTTATTGGTGAGAGTCACTGTTCCACCAGAGGCACTGGCACCGCCACCAGAATTGAAAGTATCAGGAACTGTAGCTCTATTATAACTGAATGTGTTATTGGTAAGAGTTACTGTTCCACCAGAGGCATTAACACCACTCCCTGAAGTGGCAGAATTATTACTGAATGTGTTATTCGTGAAAGATACCCCCGAAGAAGAGAAGGCATAAGCACCGCCACCTAAAGAGTTAGAACGATTGTTATCGAACTCTGAATCCCGCACAGTAATATCAGCATAGCTTGTAGAAATAGCAAGCCCCCCTCCCATACCTCCGCTATTTTTCCCATTCCTGAAAGTAATGCCGCTTATGGAAATTTGAGCATTGGTATCGGACGTATACGATGTGCAGATGTATAAAACCTGCACACTGCCGCCACCATCAAAAATAGTTAAACCTGCACCTGCACCTATTATGGTGAGGGCATGATTTTCCACAGGATAGTCTATCGAAGCATCATAGGTAAGAGTTGTTGTTATATTATAGATCCCTGCAGCTACATTGATGGTGTCATCCTCACCATTACTTTTTGCTATGATTAGTGCATTCTGAAATTCTGTCGAATTTGCAACATTAAACACAGCACCATAAACGGTTGCAGACAGCACAAAATACACGACAAATATTACAACCCCCAAAATCATGTATCTTTTATTAGTCATTGAAAGCCTCCCCTTTTTGTGAGCAAGCTGTTTAGAAAATTCATACCGCCTGGGTTGTTTATTTAGTAGGGGTTACCCCATCATGGGATCACACATATCATTATCGCTAAGAAAATAATATCCATGATTACGGATCGAACTCTTGCATTTCCGTCAAGGACGACGTTTTACTGACTACAGGAAGGAGTCCTTGCTTTCGCTCACCTGAAAAATCATCATCCCGAAATTGCACGTTTCAACACGAAAGCAACGCCCCAAGGCTATTTTTTCTCCAGGTTTTTGAGAAGCTCGCCGGTTTTCTTCAGTTCTTCGCCGAAGGCTCCCCAATTTCCCTGGCGGAGCAGTTCCTGCGCCTTCTGGAAATGGCCGAGCGCCTCAACGGCGAGCTGCCGGTAAGTTTTATCACCTGTTTCCGACTGTTTAGTTGTTCCCTGGGATTCTTTTTTGTCCCTTGCCGCTCCTCCCCCGAAGATCTTCCGCAGGGCGGCATCGAGCGTCTCCTCCATGGCGATGTTGTTGCCGTTGGCGACGATTACCCGTTTGAGTTCCGGGAGCTGGCCGTTTTCGGCGGCGAGATAGAGAGATTCGACGTATAGTATTGATTTTTCAACAGGAATTGCCAGCAGACTGCCTCTGATGACGTTTGAGCCCCGCTGATGCCAGAGGGAAAGCTGTTGCGAGATTACCGCGTCCTGATCGATTCGGGCTTCGATCTGACTGGGGCCGTAGACGAGTTTCTGCTTCGGGAATTTATAGACGATTACCTTGCCGTAGTTGGGTTCGTCGCAGCGGGCGGCCATCCAGGCGGACATATTGTCTTTCAGACTGGGGGTAAAGGGCGACAGCAGGACAAACTCCTCCCTGGCGGTTTCCGGGAGTTTCATGATCGTGTAGTAGGGATCCATTGCCTTGCTGTTCCCGGAGTTCGGCTTGCCGGGGATGGACCAAAGGTCTTCCTTGTTGTAGAATACCCGCGGGTCCTGCATGTGGTAGGCGCGATACATGCTGGCCTGGATCGACATCATCCCCGCCGGATAGCGGATATGACTCCGCAGTTCCGCCGGCAGTTCGCTCATCGGCTTGAAGACGCCCGGGAAAATCCGGCTGTATGTCTTCAGGATCGGATCGGCCGGGTCGCTGATATAGAGATTGATTGTCCCATCATACGCGTCCACGACGGCTTTCAGAGAATTGCGGATATAGTTTCCGATGGCCGGAGTCGGTTCCGAATAGGGGAAACGGCTGGTGGTCGTGTAGCCGTCAATAAACCACAAAAGACGTCCCTCCGGGGAGATTACGAGATACGGATCGTCGTCAAATCTGGCAAAAGGGGCGATCATGGCCGCCCTCTCCAGGACGTTGCGATGATACAGGACGCGGCTCGATGAGGTTATGTCGTCTGATAAAAGCATCGTGGCGGATCCGAAACGGATTGCAAACAGCACCTTTCTGAAAAAGGAGAGGGGAATGCCCCCCCTGCCTTCGTAGCGATTATAAACGTTCTTGTCACCTACCGGGTAGTCGAATTCGGGCGCCTTCGCCTTGACAAAAACGAAGTCGTTGGAGTTCTCCCCGAAGTAAATCTCCGGACGGGTGATGCGAATTGAGGCGGTCGCCACGGGCGGGATGTCCTTGATGAAAAATTCCGGGAGTCCCTCGGGGGAGATGCTGTTCACCGGGCCCATAACCGCCCCGTAGCCGTGTGTGTAGGTAAGATGCTCGTTTACCCAGGTGCGGGAGGGGAGAGCCTTGTAGGAGATTTCCCGGGGGGACAGCATGACCTGCCGGTATTCGCCGTTGATAGTGTAACGGTCGTTGTCAACGCCGGTAAATTTGTAATAGGTCCTCATTTCCTGAAGCTGACTGTAGGTTTGCAGGAGAGGCCCATGATTCCAGAGCCGGATGTTCTTGATGGTGAGGTTGTTCCTGTTGATATCCTGCGCGGTCAGGCTGTCCTCGGTGGGGAATTCTTTCTCTTCTATGTTGTCAAGGCCATAGGCAAAACGGGTAAAACGGATGTTTTTTTCAATATAAGGCGTTTCGAGGGCAACCTCGTTCGGAATGACCTGGAATTTCTGGACCAGCGAGGGGTATATCCCTCGGCCCAGAAAGGAGACGGCGATCAGCAGGGCGACTGCCGTTGCCGGAATCCGCCAGTTCTGGCGAAAGGCGTAGTACAGCATGGCAATCCCGGACAGGGCGTAGAGAATCATCAGCAGCTTGAGGATCCAAACCTGGGTGGTTACGTCCGTGTAGCCGGGGCCGAAGACCACCCCTCGTTTGACAAAGAGAAGTTCATTAAGGTCGAGCCAGGCGCCAAATATTCCCCAGAAAAAGAAGGCGGCGGCAAGAAACGAAAGATGGGTGCGGGCTGTGGGGGACATCCGCCAGATGCGCGGCGGAATGAAGAGAAAGGATTTACGCAGCAGGTAAATGAAGCCGGTCGACGCCATCGTGATGATGAGCAGGAAATTCAGCCACCCATGCAGATAAAGCAGAAGAGGGAGCTGAAATACGTAAAAGCCGATGTCTTTTCCGAAAAGCGGGTCGGAAAGGCCGAAGGGAGAGACATTCAGAAAGAGCAACAGGTTTTCCGACTGGGCGGAACCATTGAGCGCGGCAAAAAAGGCGAGCAGCAGGGCGCCCGCGAGAATCAGCATCTTCAGGACGTCCGGTTCAATCTCCCGGAAGGGAAGAGGAAATCCGGCGGCCGGATCGCCAAAGAGGGGTTTTTCCGAGAAGCGCATGGCGATTCTTGCATTTATATAAAGAATAAGGAAGAAGATGACCCCGAAGATTGCCCCGGCCTTGAGATTGGCGAGCAGGGTTACGCTGAATACCGTTTGATAACCGACCTCCTGAAACCAGAGCCAGTCGGTTCCCAGTGCGATAATTTTTGTCAGCAGCAGGAATAGAACCAGGGCGGCTACAACTGCGGCAATTCCCAGTTTCTGTCCTGACTGTTGATGGTAGCCATTAATTGGTGTCATTTGCATTCTCCTTTTTCGGTGAGGGCAGCGGACAATTGATCGCTGAGCGCCGATCTATCGTGTTCCCTGACGAGAAAAGACCGAGGAATGTCCTGTTCGATGAAATCCCAGGGCAGGATTTCATCGGTTTTTTTTCTCCGGTAAACATAGAAATCGGCATCAATATTCGTTTCGTGAAAGGCCTGTGCCCAGTTTCCCTCCAGTTTATGGGCGGCAAGCAGCAGCTTGCCGACCTCACGGCCTCCCAGCGCCAGCAATGCCTGGATATAGTTCCATTTCGGCAATTTGTGGGTGACCCGCACCGATTTTTCATCGCGGAGGCCCTGTTCGAGGCGGCGGATCCGCCTCCGGACAATGGCGACATTCACGAGCGGATGCCACTGAAAAGGGGTAGCCGCCTTGGGGATAAATTGGTTGACGCTGAGCGTGATCAAGCGGAATCCCTTCTTCCCTGGCGACGAGGCACGGGCGCGGCGCTGCACTTTTTTTACCAGATCAATGATCGCCTCTATATCCTGATCCGTTTCCGTAGGCAGGCCAACCATGAAGTAAAGCTTGATTTTCTCTATATCATATTCCATCAGGATATCAACCGCGGAAAGAATGTCGTCTTCATTTATCCCCTTGTTGATTGCTTCACGCAGGATTTGAGAGCCGGCTTCCGGCCCGAAGGTGGCGGTTTCTACCCCTGTTTCCTTCAGAATGGCAGCCATTTCCCGGGTGAGGCGATCAATGCGGAGCGAGCCCAATGCGACCCTTCCGCCTGCATCGAGAACAAAGCGGCAAAGATGGACAATATCCGGGTGATCTGATACGGCCGTTCCCAAAAGGCCGACCGTTTTTTCTTTTTTAAGCGCCCTTTCAAAAGATGGCTTGAGCGCCTCGAAACTGCGAAAACGAACCGGGCGGCAGGCAAAACCCGCGGCGCAGAAACGGCACCCCCGGCCGCATCCCCGGCTGACCTCGATCAGATACATGTTTCCCAATTCAGTGTTTTTAGTGATAATTTCCTGTTCGGTTGAAAAGGCGTCAATGTTCAGGGGCCGTTTGCGGACTATCCTCTGCGGAAATTCAGCTTTGACGGATTCACGGGAGATGATTTGCCCGTCTTCTCCCCGCTGGACGCGATAAAATCCGGGCACGTAAGCGCCGGCTATTCTCGCCTGTATTTCGGAAAGCAGTTCCTCCCGTTTTAGCTTCGTGCGCAGAGGGGACACAAGATCAAGAAAGGGGGGAATGGTGGCTTCTCCTTCGCCAATAAGGAAAAGATCGAAAAAATCGGCAAGAGGCTCGGGATTAAGCGCAACGGCAATGCCCCCTCCTAAAACCAGGGGATATCTTTCTTCCCTGTTTTCAGCGGCGAGAGGGATTCCCCCCATCTCCAGAATCTGCAGGATATTGGGATAGTCGTTTTCGAAGGAGAGGGAGAAGGCGACGATGTCGAACTCTGTGAGCGGACGTCGGGATTCGATGCTGAGCAGGGGAAATCCCTCGGTGTTTTCCGCAAATTCATCCGGCTCGGGATAAAAGACCCGTTCGCACAGACATGCCGGGTGGTTGTTGATCAACCGGTAAACTGCCTGAAATCCAAGGTTGGACATGCCGATGCGGTACCGGTTCGGGTAGGCGAGGCATATCTTCAGTGATTTTCCCCAAACCTTCCGGGTGCAGCCCTCTTCCGCGGCCAGAAGGGCAAGGTTTCTCTTTTTCTGTTTCCAGGACATCCCCCGCCTTTCGGTTTTCAGGCTGTCAGCGAACCCCGATTATCCATTTTTTTACAGACGACATCCTCAAAACTGATCGCCTTGCCGTCTAATCCGCCTGGCGTCTAAG
>CAZKHU010000088.1:0-11882 GCA_964552725.1 uncultured Syntrophus sp. | reverse complement strand
CGGCGAGTATCGGATCTATTTTTTCCCCTTCCGGCTTAAAAGAATTACCACTCATAGCTAATCGATAAGATGAACAAACAAGCCGCTCCGCAGCTTCGGTTCAAACCATGTGGACTTGGGCGGCATCGTCATCCCGGCGTCAGCGACCTCCATCATTTTTTCAACGGTCGGAGGGAAAAGGGAGAAGGCAACGGCAAATCCATCATTTTCTACAATGCCCTCCAGACCGGCGGCGCCCCTGGAGCCGCCGATAAAGGCGATTCGCTTGTCCGTTCGTGGATTCTCGATCCCCAGAACCGGCCCCAGAATGTTTTCCTGAAGAATCGCAACGTCAAGTGCCGCTGCCCCTCCTTCCTGCGAAAACGCCTTTTCAGTGGCCGACAGGAGGTACCAGTTTCCCTGAAGATACATGCCGAATTCGTGGGCCTGCCGGGGCATTTTCTCTCGAAAGTTTTTTACTGCCAGAAACTTATCGCCTATCCTCTCCAGAAAACCGTCCGCGGAAAGGCCATTCAAATCCCTGACTGCACGGTTGTAATCCATTATCCGCAATTGATTGGCGGGAAACAGTACCGCCAGCATAAAATCACGCTCGCCGACCCCTTTTCCCCCGGACTGTCGTTCTTTCCTCATCCCGGCGACCCTGACGGCGGCAGCGGCGCGGTGGTGGCCATCGGCTATGTAGAGGGTCCCTACGGATAAAAAAGCCTCCTGAATGGCCCTTATATCTGCGACTTCGCCGATTATCCACACGGTATGACGAACGCCGTCGTCCGCAGTAAAATCATACTCCGGTTCCCGGCTTGCCGTCTGCGACAGCAACCTGTCGATCCGCTCCTGTCCCCGATAGGTAAGAAAGACCGGACCGGTCTGCGCCCCAATGCCGTCGATGTGGAGCATCCGCCCCCTCTCTTTCGCGTCCAATGTAAGCTCATGGGTTCTGATCCGTCCTGTTTTGTACTCATCCACGCTGACACAGGCCGCAATCCCCATTTGCACGTGCCCCCCCATTTGCTGCCGATAAAGATAGAGCGAGGCCAGGTCATCCTGACGGAGGATGCCCTCTGCAATCATCCTTTCAAGATTATCCTTTGCCTTTTGGGTGACAACCTGTTCATGATCGCCCACATCCCCGGGAAAATCAGCTTCGGCTTTTTCAACACGCAGAAAACTCAACGGATTTTCTTTTATCTGCTGCCTCGCCTCTTCCACGCTCATGACATCGTAGGGAAGCGCTGCGACCGACCGGGCAAACTCCCTCCGCGGCCTCAGCGCCCTGAACGGAACTACTTTCGCCATCCTTTCACCTCTTTCCAAACTGATCGTCAAATATTTGATCGCACATCCTTTTGCACGAACAATGGCTGCCAGTTCATTCATTTTGCTTGCAAATTTCTAACATACCGGGATATGGAAAGCAATAATTCATCGGTCATGCCCAGCCAAGCTAAGGATGCGGGCGCCTACGGCGGCCTGCGCGTTGGAAAAAATTGAACAATAGGGATTATTAAAATGGAAGACATTACACGCATTTTTATCCACGGACTGGACGGCAGCAGTCAGGGAACCAAGGGAAGCTACTTCCGCAAGAGATACCCGGAAATGTTGGTGGGAGACTATTCGGGAACATTAAACGAGAGGATGAGCAAACTCGCCGAAGAGCTTGCAAATAGGGACAATATTATTATTGTCGGTTCGAGTTTCGGGGGTCTCATGGCGGCAATTTTCGCCTGTGAAAACGAACGGCGTGTCCGGAGCCTCGTGCTGCTCGCCCCGGCTCTCGCCTATGCAGACTTGCAGGTCTACTGCCGCGAACCCCTGAAGATACCCGTCACCCTCTACCAGGGGCGCCAGGACACCGTCGTTATCCCCGAACCGACCCGCGAGGTGGCCGCAACTCTTTTCCTCAATCTCGATTATCGCCTCGTAAGCGACGATCACAGCCTTCTTGGGACATTCCCGCAGATAGAATGGGACAAGCTGCTGGAAGTAAAGAGATCTTAAGAAAAACGCATCCCCCGGAGAACCTGCGCCGGCGTTTGTCCGTCCCCAAGGCGAGGGAGGCCTGTCTCCCCTTACTTTTTGACGGAGTTGCCCAGCTTTTCGCACATCACTGGCGTTGTTTGCTGCTATCGTCATTTTTACTCTCAAACAGCAGAAGTATCTTTTCCACGATTCTTTTCGCTTTTGCAAAAAAATCGGAACCTTTTTCCGCACCTTTATCAAGCATCTCCTTGCTGCTTTTTATGGTTTCTTTTCCTTTTTCGTAAGCCTCCCTGCCTTCTCCCACCAACCTTTTACCCCTTCCCCAGGCATCCTGCCCCTTTTCCACAACCTTTTCGGAACCGGTTTTCGCCTTGTTGAAGGCTTCTTCAATACTTGCAGGTGTTGTACCCGGTCGCTGAAAGTAAAAATATCCCCCGATGGCGATCGCAATTATCAGGATAAAAAGTGCAATTTTCATCAAACTCTTAAGAAAAAAGTAAACTGTCAGCAACAAAATAAAACCTATCGCTATGGAGAAAAGATGGTATTCAGATACGATGCTGATTATTTTTTCCATATAATATCAATAACCTCCTGAAAAACATTAAGCTTCGCCAAAGCGGATATGCATTTTGAAAACGGGCGACGCTTCCGCCGGACAAATATTCCCCAAATTTCTGCAGTTGTCAGTCATTCTATAGCAAACTCCGGCAAAAGACCAGAAAACTATGGTTTTTTTGAAGAGCAGGGCATTTGCAGCTTCCCGAAAACCGCTAAACGGGGCAGGAACCGGCCATGCCTGTCGGGGACAGCGGGACGGCTGCGGTTTTACTTGACAACGCCCTCTGCGACGATTAGAGGAGAAGGCAAAAAAGGAAGCGGAAGATTGCCTGAGCAAACAGATATAAAAGACAGTGAAAAAATTCTGACGGTTGCAGTCGAGACCCTTGGCTGCAAGTTAAACCAGTGCGAATCAGCGGGAATAGCTGAGATGCTCGTCGCTCGGGGCTTGACGGTCGTCCCGTTCGCCGAAAAGGCAGACGCTTACATAATCAATACCTGCACCGTAACGGGAAAAACCGATTATCAGTCCCGGCAGCTCGTCGGCAGGGCAGTCAGAAAGAATCCGGAGGCAATGATTATCGTCACCGGCTGCTATGCGCAACGGGCCCCCCGCGAACTATCATCGCTTGCCGGCGTTCATTTCGTCATCGGCAATACCGAAAAGGCTCTTATACCCGATATTCTGCTCAAGGCCGGAAACCGGAGCCCCCTGTTCATTAAACAAAATTTTATCCCCACAAAAAACGGGGAAGACATCCTCGGCACCGAGCCCGGAAAGGATGAAATCATTGTCGGCGATATCCGGCAGGAAAAGACCATCTCTCCGCTGGGGGCATCGGTCTTTCCCGAACATACCCGGGCATTTCTGAAGATTCAGGACGGATGCGACGCCTTCTGCAGTTACTGCATAGTCCCCTACACGCGGGGAACAAGCCGCAGCCTTCCCGCAGAGGAAACCTTGAAGAGAGTCGAGTCGCTGACAGCCAACGGTTATCGGGAGATTGTCCTGACAGGAATACATCTCGGCGCCTGGGGGCGGGATCTCCGCCCGCCTTCCGACCTTGCCTCTCTGCTGGGGAAAATTGCGGAGAAACAACTGGTCGAACGTCTCCGTCTCAGCTCCCTGGAGCCGCACGAGCTGACTCCCGGCATGATCTCCCTGCTCAGGGAATCGGACATTGTCTGCCCGCATCTGCATCTGTCGCTGCAAAGCGGCAGCGACAGAATCCTTGCGCTGATGCGGCGCCATTACGACGCCGCCTTTTTCCGGAGACTCGTCTTGAATCTCTGCGACTCAATTGCCGGACTTGCGATCGGGATAGACGTAATCGCCGGCTTTCCCGGAGAAACGGCAGCGGATTTTATCGAAACTCTAAATTTGATCGAAGAGCTGCCCCTGGCCTACCTGCACGCATTTCCCTTTTCCAGCCGGCCGGGAACGCCCGCCGCAAAAATGTCAGGACAAATAGCTGACAATGTGAAGAAAAATCGTGTACATCTCCTCCGGGAAGCGGGCGGGGAAAAGCGCCGCAGCTTCGCGGCGAGCTTTCTGGGAAAACCGCTCAAGGTTCTTGTCGAACGAAGAATCGATAAGGGAACGGGCCTGCCAGCAGGCTTCTCGGAAAACTACATCCCCGTGGCCATCCGCGGAAGTGGAATAAAAGTCAACAGCATCTTGAGCGTTGTCCCGAAATCGGCAGATGGGGAGCGGCTCATTGCCGACGCCTTCACTTAACTGAAATTGCAAGGATTTATATCATGAATGATGAACGACTGCACAGCCTTGCCGAACTCGAAAAACGGCTCGGCTGGAATTTCGCCGATAAAGCACTTCTTGACAGGGCGCTTACCCACCGGTCTTTTGCCAACGAAAACACCTCAAGCACCGGCGGAGACAATGAGCGGCTGGAGTTTCTGGGCGACGCCGTACTGCAGTTGATCGTGAGCGACATGCTGATCAAGAAATTCCCCGCCTATTCGGAGGGTCAGATATCCAAACTCCGCGCCGCTGCCGTCAACGAACGCCCGCTTGCCGAGTTATCCCGAAGATTCTCAATAGGGGAATACCTGCTGCTCGGAAAAGGGGAAGAGGCCTCCGGGGGGAGAACAAAACCCTCGCTTTTGGCAAACGCCCTGGAATCCGTCATTGCCGCGATGTTTTTGGACAAGGGTTTTGAATGCGCCGCCGCCTTTCTCGCAGCAATTTTTGAACCGCTAATCCGGGAGAGGGACGCCGACTCAACCTGTCTTGACTACAAGACATCCCTCCAGGAGCAGAGCATGCTTCTCTTCAAAACAATCCCCCACTACAGCGTTCTTTCCGAAACCGGTCCCGACCACGACAAGCGCTTTGAAATGGGGCTCTTTATCGGAGAAAGATTTATTGCGGCGGGCGCCGGGAAAAGCAAGAAAGAGGCTGAAAAGCAGGCGGCCCGGATGGCGCTTTCAACCTTTCGGAAAAATCAGGAGGAAACAGGCGGGTGATCATTCCGCTTTTCATAATGAACAGGGGCTGCCCCCATCGCTGCATCTTCTGCAATGAAAGTCTTACCGCAGGCAACTACCCGGCAGAAATAGCGGCTGACGCCTTCAACGAAACAGTCCGCCTCTACCTGGAAAACCCGCTCCGCAAGCGGGGAACCGTCCAGATCGCCTTTTACGGGGGAACCTTCACCGGCATGGAGCAGGCGGAACAGGAAAGACTTCTCGATCTTGCCCTCCCTTTTTTGAGGAAAGGAAAGATTGACGGCATCCGGATTTCCACCCGCCCGGACGAGATCGACGCCGATAATCTCGATTTCTTAAAGCGGTCGGGAGTGACTGCCATCGAGATAGGGGCGCAATCTTTCGATGACGATGTTCTGCGCCAATCCCGGCGCGGCCACACCGCTGCCGACAATATCCGGGCGGTAAGACTGCTCGGGGAAAAGGGGTTTGCAACCGGCATTCACCTGATGGCCGGACTGCCGGGAGACACAGCGGAGCGTTTCTCCCAAACAGTAGAAAAGACGATTGCCCTGGCCCCCGATACGGTGCGGATACACCCGACCATCGTCCTGAAGAACACCCCCCTGGCCAGGGATTTTCTGGAGAAAAAATACCGGCCGCTTACCCTTCCCGAAGCGGTGGAGCTCGCTAAAGAGGCCCTCAAGAAGTTTACAAAGGCTGATATTCCCGTTATCCGCCTTGGCCTGCAGACAACGGGCGAGCTGGAGGAACCGGGCGCCGTTATCGGGGGGCCTTTTCATCCGGCATTTCGGGCGCTTGTCGAGGCGGCAATCTTTTTCGAAATGGCCGAAAAGCTGATCATGGCTATGGAAGGAAGAAAAAAAGAAATCGGCTTTATCGTCTCCCCCCGGGACATCTCCAATCTTCAGGGTCTGCGGCGGGAAAACATGACCATGCTGAAGAACCGCTGCGGGTTAAAAAATATAGAAGTGACGGCTGATCCCTCGCTGGCAAGGGGGACACTGATCATTATTGACGCGGGCAAAAAACTGAGGACGGACCTTTCCGGACGGATTGATGAAATTTGAGCCGGCGGCTGCCTGACTTCCGCGAGGCGGCGATCAGGCATCCGGCAAAAAGTTTGCATAGATGGCCCCGGCGTGATATCAATGCCGCACCCCTTCCATTGAGGATTACGGATATGGAAAGGAATTTTCCTTCAAAACGGAGGCAGACTTGTTCAAATCAGGCTTCATCGGCATCATCGGCAGGCCCAACGTCGGCAAGTCCACGCTTCTCAACGAGCTCGTCGGGGAGACAATCGCCATTGCCACCCGCAAACCCCAGACGACACGCAACCGGATCATGGGGATCAAAAATCTCGATGAGCCCAATCCCGGCCAGTTGATCTTCCTCGACACGCCGGGCATCCACAGGGCCAAAACCCCCCTGGGCCGGGCGATGGTAGAGACGGCCGCCGGAACCATCGGCGATGTTGATCTCATTCTGCTGCTGGTCGAAGCTGACATGGCGCCCCGCAGTGACGACCGCTTCATAATCGATTCGCTGGCCGATTCGCCCGCTCCGGCAATTCTGGTTATCAACAAAACCGACCTTGTCGAAAAGCGGCTCCTTCTCCCCCTTATCGATACCTTTAGCGCCCTCTACCCCTTTCGCGAGATCATTCCCGTTTCCGCATTAAAAAATGACGGCATCGCGCACCTCGTCGCGGAGATTTGGAAACTCCTTCCCGAAGGGCCTCGCTACTTTCCCGAAGAGATGATGACCGACCGCTCCGAGCGCTTTATTGCCGCCGAAATCATCAGAGAAAAGATCACGCTCCGCCTGCATCAGGAAATACCCTATGCTGCCGCTGTCGTCGTCGATTCCTTCCAGGAGGACGAAGCCAGAAACATGATCCGCATCAAGGCCACCATCAATGTTGAAAAGGATTCGCAAAAGGGAATCGTCATCGGCAAGGGAGGGATGATGCTCAAGGAAATAGGCACAAAGGCGCGGCTGGAGATGGAGCGGTTCTTCGCTTCCCGGGTCTTTCTGGAGCTCTTTGTCCGCGTTGCGAAAGACTGGACCAGCGATCCCCGGTTGCTCAGGGAATTCGGCTATATGGAGAGCAAAGGCCCCGCACGTTAAAAATATGCGTCTGACTGGCGCAGACGTGAAAGCGCGCGGCAGCAATTCGTCAAAAAATTTGTTTTATCCGTGCCTGATATGTTGTAAAGAGACCCGCCATGATGCATGGCCTTGTGATTATTAACGGGGCTTGAAGGGAGATATATTTCAGGGTGAAGGTGGGGAAAAATGTCTGAGACAAAAAACCAAAAAAGAGCTCCCTTGGATGAACTGCTGAGGCGACTGGAGGAGCTGCAGAATGAAAACGAGCGCCTGAAATCCCTGCTTCTTACCGATGAACTGACAGGTTTGTACAACAAGCGTTTTTTTTATCTGCAACTGGAGGTGGAAACCGCCCGGGCCAGACGTACCGGTCAGACTTGCGCGTTAATTGCGCTCGATCTGGACAACTTCAAGCATATCAATGATACATTTGGACATTACATGGGAGACCGGTTCCTCTCCCAGTTTGCCGGCATTCTGGGCAAAAGCGTCCGTCCAACCGATTTTGCCTGTCGTTTCGGGGGGGACGAATTTTTCATCATCATGCCCTCCTCCGGGCTTTCCGAAGGGATAGGCGTAGCGAAACGAATACAAACTTCCCTGAAAGGCGCCGATTTCACGATTTACACGGTGGAAGGACGACGCGTATCCGTCAGCATCGGCCTTGCCATTTACAAATCATTTCATAACTTGAGCGTTGACGCCTTCTTTCAGCAAGCGGACGGCAATCTTTGCCAAGCCAAAAAATCAGGCAAAAACAATATTTTTCACGATCTCGAGGCGAAGATTGAAAGCACGGCCGTCAACAATGCGGAAAGAAAAGCCCTTTCAGTGCGCTTTGCCGAAATAAACGAAATGGACAAGCAATGAAAAAGAAACCTCTGATCTTCTCAGTGACCAGCGGGAAAGGCGGCGTCGGCAAGACGTTCACCACCATCAATCTGGCAACGACGCTGGCCCTGGCAAAAAAGAAAATCCTTGTTGTGGATTGCGATCTGGGACTGGCCAATATCGATATCATGCTGGGGATTAATCCGCCCCATACGTTGCAGGATGTTGTTTTTGGAGAGAAAAAACTCCGGGATGTGATCATTCCCACGAAAGGAGGCTTTGATCTGATTCCCTCGAGCTCCGGCGTCCGGGATATGGCGCAGCTCCTTTTCGAAAAAATCGAACTGGTAAAAACGATGATTCTGGAGTTCACCGATTACGACATAATACTTCTTGACACCGGCGCCGGCATTTCCGAGGTTGTTTTGCAGTTCAACCTGCTTGCCTCCAAAAACATCGTTATCATCAACAAGGAGCTTACCTGCCTGACCGACGCATATTCCATGATCAAGGTGATGTTTCAGGTATTCGAGCGGAAGGATTTCGGGATTATCGCCAATGCCGTATCAAACGAAAACGAAGCGGTAAGGCTTTTCAACCATATCAATTCGATCTGTAAAAAATTTCTGGGATTCGATCTCCATTTTACCGGCCACATCCTCCACGATGAACTTGCCTCCCAATCCATCATTATGCAGAAAATAGCCGTCCTTGCCGCCCCGCACTCTGAAATAGCAAATAATTTCAAGAAAATATCAGAGAAGGTTCGCACCTGGTAGGTCATTCGGATTTTTTGGGGACCGATATTTCTCTTGACAGTCATACATGATATTTGTATAAACATATACAAAATAATCTCCCCCCCCCGCGCTGCCTGGCCGAAGGTCGGCATTTTTCAGTATATGGGCTTGAGATCATTTAATGACTGACTTTCTGGGACCCTGCATGCCATGAGCGACAACCGAAAAGCCCCCATTTACGTCCAGCTTGCCGAGACACTGAAAGGCCGCATCCTGCAGGAGGAGTACCGGTCAGGCGAACTGCTCGCCCCCGCCCGCGATATCGAGCAGGAATTCGGGGTAAGCGCAATAACCGTCAGAAAGGCAATGAGCATCCTCGTCCAGGAAGGTTATGTAGAACCGAAACAGGGGGTGGGAACGAGGGTGACCAAGCGCCCCGAAGAACTGGTAGAACTGGAACTGTCCGGCAATTTCTGGAACTGGGCCGATTCCGCCCTTACCAAAAATCTGCAGACGGAGACAGAGGTGCTGGAGATTGCGACCGTATCATGTCCCCGGAAGATAGCCGGGCTTCTTAATGCAAAAAAAGATTCTTCAATATGGCGCATGAAGAGGGTCAGGCGAATAAATGGAGAACCCTCCTCGTTTATCGTCAACTACGCCCTTCCCGAGCTGATGTCCGGCGTCGATGTGGAAATGTTTTCAAAACAGCCGTTTCTTACCGTCTTTCGCGATCATTGCGGGGTGCGGCTGGCCAGCGTCGAACAGCGGGTTCGCGCAACGGTCGCCGATATCGATACATCCTCCAAACTGGGCATAGGTTTTGGAGAGCCTGCGTTCCTTGTTGAAAACACCTATATTGACATCTCCCAGTCCCCGGTTGAAGTCTCCTGTATCCATTTTCGCGGCGACAGATACGTCTACAAAACAAAAATATCTTTTTAGAAGGATGATTAAATGAAGCCAGCAGACGCCCGAAAGATAAAGATCCGCGAGGTCGCGCCCCGCGACGGTTTTCAGTCCTGGCCCGAATTCGTTCCAACCGACAAAAAAATCGCCGTTATCCGCTTGCTGATCGAAGCGGGGATCAGGGAGATGGAAACCACCTCCTTTGTGAGCCCCAAGGCGATACCCCAGATGCGCGACGCGGCGGATGTTATGGCCAAAGTCCCCCAAAAAACATGCATCCACAGCCCGCTCGTCCCGAATCTCAAGGGGGCCCAACTGGCACTCGACCACGGCGCGGACAAGCTTGTTGTCGTAATTTCAGCAACCGACGCCCATAACCTGGCAAACGTACGCAGAACCGTAGCGGAGTCGCTGACTGATCTGCAGGGAATTTTCGCGCTTGCCCGGGAGCGGAACAAGCCGGTAATGGGGGCCCTGGCCGTCGCCTTCGGATGCCCTTATCAGGGAGACGTTTCGGATGATGAGGTATACCGCCTCGCCGATGCGTATATCAACGGCGGCGCAGCCTCGGTAATCCTTGCCGATACGACGGGAATGGCGACGCCAACCAGAATCGTTAAAATGATCAGGGGCTTCACGAGCCGCTTCCCCCGAATCCCCTACTCCCTCCATCTGCACGACAACCGGGGCACCGCGATGGCGAATCTCTACGCGGCGCTGGAAGCGGGCGCCGACACGTTCGATACGGCTCTGGGCGGGATCGGCGGCTGTCCGAACGTTCCGCTTGCCGCCGGCAATCTCCCTACCGAGGATGTGGTTTTCATGCTGGAGGATATGGGATACGATACCGGCGTCGATCTTATGAAGATTATCGCGGCCGCACAACATCTTGAATCGATTCTCGGCGGAACTCTTCCCGGACAGGTAATGAAAAGCGGCCCCCGCGATCCGCGCCTGGCCGCCGCAATCTGCGGCATAAACCATTAATGTAAAAAAACAGGAGCCAACAGACATGCCGCTTACAGGATTAAAGGTTCTTGATTTGACCAGGGTCGTATCCGGCCCTTTCTGCACGATGCTTCTTGCCGATCTGGGGGCGGACGTCATCAAAATTGAAGCGCCCGACCCCGACCCCTCCCGCGTTACCGGAATCATGGGAAAGGGCGAAAATCCCTATTTTGTAAATCTCAACAGAAATAAAAGGGCCATCACGGTTGACATGAAAAAACCCGCAGGCAAGGAGATTATTCGGCGCCTCGCTGAAAAAGCCGATATCCTTGTGGAAAATTTCCGACCGGGGGTGATGGAGCGTCTCGGTCTCGGTTACGGGGAATTGAGTGCGTTGAACCCCTCGTTGATCTACGCGGCAATCAGCGGTTTTGGCAAATCTGGTCCCTACAAGGATCGCCCCGCCTTTGATTTCATCGCCCAGGCAATGTCGGGCTTTATGAGCCTCAATGGCAATGAGCAGATGCCGCCGCTCCGGGTTGGCGTCCCCATCAGCGACACTATAGCGGGGCTCTATGCGGCGTTCGGGATACTGGCGGCCCTCCGGGAACGCGAGAAAACCGGGCAGGGACAGGAGATTCAGACAGCGATGGTGGACGGGCTGATCAGCATGTTCACCTTCGCCTCTTCCGCCTTTTTTGCGACCGGGGAACTCCCGCCCCGCAACGGCAATGATCACATGGTCGTCTCCCCGTATGGGCTCTTCAATGCCGCCGACGGCCCGGTTGCCATCGCTCCCAGTACCGAAAAAAACTGGCGCCAGCTCTGCGCCGCGCTGAGGCGGGAGGATCTTCCCGCCGACCCGCGTTTCGACACACAGCAGAAACGCCGGGATAATAGAAGAGAAATAAATGAAATAATCCAGGAAATAATCGGAACCGGAAAGCGGGACGAGTGGATTGGCCTGCTCAATGAGGCAGGCGTGCCCTGTGGACCTGTGAACAATCTGAAACAGGTTTTTTCCGACCCGCAGGTACTCCACCAGGAGATGGTGATCGAGTCGGCTCAACCCAGCGGAGCGGTCAAGACCCCGGGATTCCCCGTCAAGCTCTCCAGAACGCCCGCCCGGCTGCGCAAACCATCGCCCCAGATAGGCGAGCATACCATTTTGGTACTGCGGGAACTCGGCTATCAGGAAGAAGAAATAGAAGGTTTGGTCAAAACCGGCGCCGTCTTTGCTTCCCCGCGCCCCGCTGAAAACTGAAAGGCCGCGCTGCGATAAGCAGGCAAATCGGAAAACAGGAGATATTTGACAATGAAGGG
>CAZKHU010000087.1:0-12084 GCA_964552725.1 uncultured Syntrophus sp. | reverse complement strand
CCTTCTACCTCACGAACACCCTTGACAACGAGATACTGGAAGAGAGCCACCTGCCCGGCTTCTTTGCCCTGGCCGAGGAATCCCGCCTCGCCGGTGTCGTCAAGAAGCAAACCCCGATTCTTGTAATCCTTGGTAATCCTCCGTATTCCGGGCATTCGAGCAACCCAAGTGAGCGGGTGAGTAAGCTCCAGAAAGGCGACAAATATGTCATCGGGTGGAATCCCAAGGCGGGCGGCGGCGCAGAGGCCATTATTCGCACACTCAAGAGTGAAACGGACGACATTTTGCAGCCAACGTTTATAGGTCATCTGATAAAGGATTATTTCTTTGTGGATGAAAGGCCCTTGGGCGAGAAGAATCCCAAGTGGCTGCAGGACGACTACGTGAAGTTTCTGCGCTTCGCCCAATGGAAAATTGAAAAGGCCGGATGCGGGGTTGTCGGTATGATTACCAACCACGGCTATCTCGACAACCCGACGTTCCGGGGCATGCGCCAGAGCCTGATGCGCACCTTCGATGAGATTTACATTCTCGACCTGCACGGCAACTCCCTGAAGAAGGAGATCTGCCCCGATGGGAGCCCCGACAAGAATGTCTTCGACATCCGTCAGGGTGTGGCCATTGCCCTCTTCATTAAACGAGGCGGAGAAAGAAAGGCCGACGCCGTCGTCCGACATGCCGATCTCTGGGGTTCAAGAGAGTCAAAGTATGGCTGGCTCGATGGCCAAGACATTAAGCAAACCGATTGGCAGGCATTAAAACCTATATCGCCATTCCATCTGTTCGTACCGTGCGACAACGCGCTGGACGCCGGGTATCGGCTGTTTGTTTCCATTCTCGAGGTATTTCCCGTTAATAGCGTTGGTATCGTGACGGCAAGGGACGGGCTGACCATTCATTGGTCGGAGGAGAATGCCTGGAAAACTGTCGCTGTTTTCTCGCGCATGGAACCGGAATTGGCGCGGCAAGGCTACCAGCTCGGCAAGGATTCGCAAGACTGGAAGGTGTCATTGGCTCAGAAGGATTTGCATGACTCAGGGCCGAATCGCGACAACGTGGCTCCAATCCTCTATCGCCCTTTCGACGTACGCCACACATACTATACCGGTCGCTCTGGGGGGTTCATCTGCAGACCACGCCCCGAGGTCATGCACCACATGTTGGCGACTCAGAACTTGGCTATGCTCATGCCAAAGCGTGTCGAATATGTGGGTTCTTGGCAACACGCTTTTGTCACCAGTACTATTTCAGACCATGTTGCCGTCTCGCTCAAGACCATCGACTACCAGTTTCCTCTTTACCTTTACCCTATCGCCGATAGCGCCGATCTTTTCTCCCACCACGAATCGCCGAGAAGACAGCCGAACCTGGATGCGATTTTGGTTCAGGCTTTGACTAAGGCATACGGCGCGGAACCCTCGCCCGAGGAGATTTTCCATTACATTTACGCCGTACTGTACGCTCCTGCGTACCGAGAAAAGTACGCCGAGTTCCTGCGGACTGATTTTCCGCGCGTGCCGTTCACGTCAGACGCGAAACTATTTCAGAAACTCGCCGCACTGGGCGAAAGGTTGACCACGCTGCATCTGCTCACTTCCCCGGAACTTGACCCACCTACCTGCCGGTTCGAAGGCGAGGGCGATAGCCGCGTCGGCAAGGGAAGGAAGGTCGGGTTTCGCTACGAAACGGGTGAACAGCGTGTGTTCATCAACGCAACTCAGTATTTCGCGCCTGTGACCGAAGCCGTGTGGAACTACCAAGTGGGCGGCTACCAAGTCTGCGAGAAGTGGCTGAAAGACCGTCAGGAACGTCACCTTGATCTTGACGACATCCGTACCTATTGCCGCATTGTTACGGCGCTCGAACGCACCCTCGCCATCCAGACCGAAATTGACGCCCTGTATCCTGGCATTGAGAAGAGTGTCGTGGTCATACCAGGACACAAATCGGAAGTGGAATCATGAACCGCATTGGATGATGGTTCACCGGAAGTATTTTTAATGTGGGAGTGCAATACGTTTTGTCCTCGATATTTAAGATAGGAGCGGCCAACAATACTAATGAAAAAATCTAACCTACTCACAGCCATTGAAGATTGGGAAGAATCGGTGAAATGGATTGAGTGTGGCTGGGATTGTATCGAGGAACATTTTTCAATTTCAGCTTGTCAGGCACTCCCTTAAATGATAAGAAACCAGCCATTAAAGCGCCTTTGGAGACACAGCTTCATTTTTCAATAAGAAGGCCGCAATAGTTACAAAAGGAAAGGTTCGGAAGCCACGGCAGACTTGCTAAACAGGAGGTAAGGTCGATGTCCATGCTTATCAGCGGCATTGTTTCTGTTGTTCTTGGCATTATTGGTTTTTCTCTCTGGTGGAGCGCTTTTATCATCGCCCTGAAAGGCATTATTCCCATCCTGCTTATTCTCGGCGGCATCCTCGCGGTTTATATAGGCATAGACTCGCTGGAAGACCAGGCACGGGAGGAGCGGAAAAAACAGGAGGAGAAACTGCAGAAAACGAGAGACGAGATGGAACAGATCAAGATACAGTCGGAACAGTACCGTGAGGAACTTAAGCGGTTAAAGGAAGACGTTAAAAAAACCACCCTCGATAAATCCAATTAATCCTTTGATATCGTTCGCGCGGGAAAGTCTTGAACGTGGACAGTGACAAACAGGGGGAGCTGAAAAGTCTCGTTTCAAGATTTTTCGCCGCCGAATTTTTCCGCAAGGCCTTCCAGCTCCTCCCAACGTCCGTAGGCCTCCTCCAGCTCCTTTTCCAGCGCCTTCAATTCCCCACCGACCCTTTCTATCTTCTCCGCGTCCCTGCCGGCGTAGAATGACGGAGAATTCAGGGTTTCGTGCAGGCGCTGCCTTTCCTTCTCCAGGCCTTCAATTTTTACCGGCAAATCATCCAGCTCGCGAGTCTCTTTATAGGACAGCTTCTGCTTTTCCCGCGGGGCTTTGTCTTTCCTCTGCCTTTGCTCATCCTGCCCCATGTCCGGCGCTTCCGCCCGCTTCGTTTTCTGCCTTGCCCAGTCGTCATAGCCCCCTACATATTCCTGAAGCCGCCCTTCGCCTTCGAAGGCAATCGTCGAGGTTGCCACATTATTCAGGAACGTGCGGTCATGACTGACCAGAATAATTGTTCCGCTGTATTCGAGGAGGCGCTCTTCGAGAAGTTCCAGCGTTTCCATATCGAGATCGTTGGTCGGCTCATCAAGAACAAGGACGTTGGAGGGGAGGATAAAGAGTTTTGCCAGGAGAAGGCGATTGCGTTCGCCCCCCGACAGGGAGCTGACCGGCGACATGATCCGGTTCGGCGGGAAAAGAAAATCCTGGAGATACGAAATGATATGTCGGGAAACGCCACCAACTGTCACCATGTCGCTGCCGCCGGCAACATTATCCTTCAATGTTTTGTTTTCGTCGAGCTGAACGCGGAGCTGATCAAAATAGGCGACCTGTATTCCGGCGCCCTGACGAACACTTCCCGCATCCGGTTGCAGTTCGCCGAGCAGAATCTTCAACAGCGTGGTTTTTCCGGAACCATTGGGACCGATAATCCCCACCCTGTCGCCCCGGATGATCGTAGTCGAGAATTTCTCCACAATTCTTTTGTCGCTGAAGGAAAAGTGAATATCCTGCGCCTCCACAATCAGCTTGCCGCTTCGATCCGCATCCTGGATTGAAAGGCGGACATTGCCCGTCCGTTCCTGACGCTGCGCCCGCGCCTGTCGCAACTGCAGCAGCGCGCGCACTCTGCCTTCGTTGCGGGTACGGCGGGCCTTTATTCCCTGCCTGATCCAGATTTCCTCCCGGGCAAGTTTCCTGTCAAATTCCCGCGCCTGATTCTGCCGGGCCTCCAGTTGGGCCGCGCGCCGTTCGATATACGTGCGATAATCGCAGGAAAAAGACAGCAACCGACCCCGATCGATCTCTACAATGCGTGTCGCAACCCGCTGGAGAAATGCCCGGTCGTGGGTCACGAGCAGCAGGGTTTTGTTGAAGTTCAGCAGAAAATCCTCCAGCCAGAGCACCGCCTCGATGTCCAGATGATTTGTCGGCTCGTCAAGAAGCAGCAGATCCGGTTCGTTCACCAGGGCCCTGGCCAGCAATACCCGCCGCTTCATCCCCGCGGAAAGAAACCCGAACTCGGCATTCCCATCCAGCCCGGTCCGGGAAAGCACCGCTTCCACCTGCTGATGATATTGCCAGGCGCCGGAGGCTTCCAGCCGGCGTTGTATCAGTTCCAGCTTTTTCAGCAGGCCCTTATCGCCGCCGCGAGACAAAAGAACGGTCAGTTCGTGGTATTGCCTGAGCATCTCCAGATGCTCCCGGCCTCCGGAAGCCGCAACATCATAGACAGTCCCCGGAAGATCGGCGGGAACATCCTGGGGAAGCATGGCTATCCTTACCTCCCCATTGCGGATAATCGCGCCGGCATCCGGGGCAACGGCGCCCGTCAGCACTTTCATAAGGGTGGACTTGCCCGCACCGTTCCTTCCCAAAAGACCGATTTTCTCGCCAATTTCGATATGCAACTCGGCGCCATTCAGCAGCAGCGGCCCGCCAAAACTGACCGAGACCCCATTGATCCAGATTAATCCCATATTCCTCCGTCGGCAAAAACGCCTGTTCCATATATCTCAAGCAAACCCGATGGCAGAGTAGCGCATTGAGCTTCGAAAATCATTATAAAAAATAACTTGCATTTCCCTGCAACATCCTTTATTATCCAACCCACTTGATGTGCAGCACGTTTTTGTTTTCAGCAAAGTACGAAAAAGTTGGCCGCACTGACCGGATAATCTGGCAAGGGCGGTTTTTTTGTGCGCAAAACGGGCGGCAGGCCGAATGAGTCGGCATAATTGCATGGTTCCCAGTAGGAACCCCAAAAAAAGGAGTAGTAGAGATGTCTGAAGGAAAAGTAAAGTGGTTCAATGATTCAAAGGGATTCGGTTTTATCGAACAGGACAACGGCACGGATGTTTTCGTACATCATTCCGCCATTGTGGCAGAGGGTTTTAAATCCTTGTCTGAAGGCGATCGGGTGAGCTTCGAAGTCGTTGCCGGCCCCAAAGGCCCCGCCGCAGCGGATGTACGCAAACTGTAAGATCGGGATTTATTTTTTTCGGTAAAAAGCCCCACCCCTTTTGGAGGGGCTTTTTATATGGAAACTTCTACCGCATTTCGGGATCACCCTTTATTTGCAGCCCTGCTTTTTCGCTTTTATGAACACCAAGCTCCGCTTTGTGAACATTAAGCTTCGCTTTGTGAACATTAAGCTCCGCTTTGTGAACACCAAGCTCCGCTTTCAACTGCATGGTCAAGAGGCGATCCAGATGGTTCGCAAACGCCTGACGCTCCGTCTTGCCGTATGTTGCCGGTCCGCCCCCAATCATCCCCAAATCACGTAATTCCTTACATAAATCACGCATGGCCAGGCTGTCTTTGATATTATCCTGAGTATAAAGCTTTCCCCGGGGATCAAGCGCAAAGGCCCCTTTGGCAATGACGCGATCGGCAAGCGGAATATCGGCGGTAATCACCAGATCGCCCGCCTGGGCAAGCCCGGCAATGCGGTCATCGGCAACATCAGCGCCGGCGGAAACCTGGATGAAAGAGATGTTTGCACTTTCTTTGACCCGCAGGGCCTTGTTGGCCACAAAGCACAAAGGTACGTTCCGGCGCGCCGAGGCCCTGATCAACATATCCCGGATTACGTTCGGAAACGCGTCCGCATCAACAAATATCCGCATCCTGTTCTTTCTTTGTCAGGCCAATGGCCCCGGCCTTCCGGCACATTTTTATTCATTAAAATCAGCCATTTCCAAAAAGGCACATGCAGTATAGCCCTGCCCTATCGATATTTCAACACCTATTGCGAAAACACACCTATTGCGAAAAAGCGTCGATATTTCCCTTGACAGTAAAAAATGGCTGTACTATTGACCTTCCCGTCTCTGCCGGGAAATTGGGAAGATGGTTCAAATCCATCGCGATCCCGGGATGATCCGGAAGCCAGAATGCCAGCCCGCAGGAAATCATGTTCGGCCGGCCCGCGAAGACAGGGGCAAGCGCCCAGGAATCCCAAACACCGATCCGATACGTCAGCGCAGCAAATCTCGCTGCCCGCCGGCAGGAACAGCCACATAAAAAGGGGGACATAATATGCGCGATAAAAACAGAATCCTGATTTTCACAGGCGAAGGAAAAGGAAAGACGACATCCGCTTTGGGAATGGCGCTCCGGGCGCATGGACACGGGATCCCCATCGCCGTTATCCAGTTCGTGAAATCGTACACGGAAACAGGCGAATACGCCGCACTGAAAAAAATGGAGGATGTCGAAATCACAACGACCGGCGCCGGGTTCGTCCCCCGCCCGACCGACCCCCGCTTCGCCGACCACTGTCAGGCGGCAAGGCAGGGCCTCCGGAAGGCCGCCGAATATCTCCAGACGGGCAGGGCCGGCCTGGTTATCCTCGACGAGGTCTGCGTGGCGGTCGCGTTGGGTCTCCTTTCCGAAGAAGCTGTCCTCGAAACCCTCCGTCTGGCGGCTCCCGGCATAACCATCGTAATGACCGGCCGCGGGGCATCGCCGGGGCTGATCGCCATCGCCGACACGGTTTCGGAGATAAAGGCAATCAAGCACGGATATGACAGCGGCATCAAGGCCCAGCGGGGCGTGGAATTCTGACGCTGCCTGCCGCCGGCGATCAGACGCAGGCCCTCGGCCCTATCCGGAATCATCACTCGACGGCCTGTGAAATTAATGAAAACAGGGTTCCCCGGTTCCCGGCAGATGACTTTTTCTACCGGCGTCCTGCAGCTCCCGGTTCAGCGGCGATTTTTTTTGCTTTCCGGAACTGGGGCGAATCTACGACTGCATTTTTGACGACCGGTCTTGCCGCCGCAAGCTGCTCCATTTGCCGCACCCTTTCTTCACTGGGAGGATGGGTGCTCAGCACATCGGCAAGTTTCCTGGTGAGAGGGTCGTTCTGTCCCCCTCCCTTCTTTTCGATCTGCAGCAGCTTTTTATAAAAATCGCCTACCTTGTCCTTGTCGTAACCGGAATTGACGGCAAGCCGGAAACCGATGCGGTCCGCCTCCATCTCGTCCTCGCGGGAGTTCACAAGAAAGCGATACTTCTGGACGAGAAGGCCGCCGCCGGCCCCCGCCGCCGCGCCTATCGCCGCCGCCTTTACATAGCAGGCCTTGTCATCCTCCCCACAGATCACTCTCCCCAGTCCGTATCCGACAACGCCACCCAAAATCCCGCCGCCGGCCCCGTAAAGCCATGTCTTGCCCTGTTCCTTTTCCATAACATACATACGTTCCGCGGCATGCCTGGCAACGACATGCCCGATCTCATGCCCGATAACCCCGGCAAGCTCCGCTTCATTTGCCGCCACCTCAATCAGAGAGGCGGTCACGAATATCTTCCCCGCAGGCATCGCGAAGGCATTGGGGTTTTTTGAATCGACAACGGTAAACTCGTAGTGATAGGGCTTCCCTTCCAGATCGTTGGCCAGAACTATTTTCCTGCCGATCGAGGATACGTAATTCTGCAGCTCCGCGCTTTTCGCCGCCGGATAGTCCTTTACAAGTTCCGGAAGCGCTGCGTCTGCCAGCCGCTTTTCATCCGCGACGGTCAGAGATGTCTGCTGCCCCCGGTTGTCCCCTTCCCGATAACGCGAACTCGTTGTCGGAGCGCAGGCGATAAGCAAAGATAAAACAGTTGCCATGACAATGATCTTTTTCATAAATTTCTCCAATATCCCGGGATTGATGCAAACATTGCGCATAAAACACATTCGGACAAATCTACAATCCCATCTGTTTTTCGATATCTTCTATCTCTTTGATGACTTTTTTGCGCTCATCGGCGCTGATATCCGCATGATTCAGCCTTCGCCTGAGTCCGAGAAGAATCATCTCTTCGCGATAGTCGCTGCAGTTGTATTTTCCTTTTTTTGAGTTCACGACTTCAGCCATTTTAAAAACCGCTCCCTTTGGCAATGCCCCTTTCCGGCAGACCTATCGGATGATGACATCGCTTGTCAAGGGTATTTTGATGCCCGTCCGGAACGGTCAGGAAGCCGGGGGGCTGCATCGAATTGGCTACATCATCCCATATTTTTTAAGTTTTTTATGGATGGTCCTCCGGGTAATATGCAATCTGCGGGCCGCCTCGCTCTTGTTTCCACCCGCGGAGGCGAGTGTCTTCAGGATCATCTCTCTCTCCACATCCTCAAGAGGCGACGTCTCCTCTGCGGAGTTGGCTGCCCCGTTTTCATCGTTTTTCCCGATATTCATAATATCTGCGACGCCATCGCCAGATTCCGGTTCCCGGGAATTATCCTCAAATGAAACCGCCTCGGCAAACCTTTTACGGGAAGAAAATGGCGCGGAAACCTCCCCGGAATGGGGGCCCTCCCCCACGCGCGCCCGCTCCCCGGCAAAGGAAAGCAGGGAAATATCGCCTTCGTCGAGATAATCCCCGCGGGCCAGAACAACGCCCCGCTCTATCGCGTTCATGAGTTCACGGACGTTGCCCGGCCAGGGATGGCGAAGCAGACGATCCATGGCCCTTGGCGTAAAGCCTTTTATATTTTTGTGATTTTTTTCGGAGAACCCCGCGAGAAACTCCTGGGCAAGAAGCGGAATGTCTTCCACCCTTTCCCGAAGCGGCGGGATGACGAGATTGACAACATTCAGCCGGTAAAAGAGATCCTCCCGGAAGCGGCCCGCGGCTACTTCTCTGAACAGATCCCGGTTAGTCGCAGCGATCATCCGCACATCGATCCGCAGCACCTCCTCGCCGCCGACGCGGGTCAACTCCCGCTCCTGCAACACCCGCAGCAGTTTCACCTGCATCGCGAGCGACATCTCGCCTACCTCGTCGAGAAAAAGACTGCCGCCATTTGCCTGCAGAAATTTTCCTTCCTTGCGCCGGTCGGCCCCGGTGAAAGCCCCCTTTTCGTGACCGAAGAGCTCCGACTCCAACAGGTTTTCGGGAATGGCGGCGCAGTTCAGTTTGACGAATGCTTCTTGCCGGCGCGGACTGTTGAAATGGATCAACCCGGCAATCAGCTCCTTTCCCGTTCCCGACTCGCCGGCTACAAGAACAGTCGCTTCCGATTGCGCCACCTGCGAGGCGGTCTCCAGAAGACGGATCATTGGCAGAGACCGTCCGATAAGGTTTTTCCGGTCGAAACGATCGCCCAGCTTTTCCCGGAGCAGCCGGTTTTCCTCCCTCAAACTGCTGTGATCGATGGCCCGCTCCATGGTCAGACGCAGCTCGTCGAAATCGAGCGGTTTCGTCAGGTAGTCGTAAGCCCCTTTTTTCAGGGCGTCAACCGCCGTTTCAACCGAGGCGTAGGCAGTCATGACGATGACCGGCAGGGAGGGATTGAAGTCCTTTATTCCTTCAAGGGCTTCGATGCCGGACATCTTTATCATCCGGACATCCATCAGAATCAGATCGAACGGGCGGCTGCGCGCCATGGCGACAGCGCTTCCTCCGTCGTCCGCCTCCGCTGTCGCGTATCCCCAGCCGCCAAGAAGGGTCTTCAGCATAATCCGATGGGAAGCATCGTCATCGACCACCAGAACTTTGACTTTTTCTTTCGTCATCTTCCACCATTTATTCGTTTATTGACATTTAAAGGCACTCATTCCCCCTCCCGGAGGAGGGGGGCAAGAATAATTATTCATAAGTCCGTCACAGGAAGAAGCAGGATAACAGTCGTGCCTTTCCCCGGCTCGCTTTCCATGAATATTTCTCCCCTGTGAGCCTCGACGATCTTGTGGCAGATCGCCAATCCCAAACCAGTCCCCGCAGAGCGGGTAGTGAAATACGGATCGAATACCCGGAGAAGATCAGCCTCCGGAATGCCAATCCCGGTGTCGGCAACGGTTATCCGAAGCGCCTTTTCTTCCTGTTGAAACAGGGACACCCTCAACGCACCCCCCTCCTCCATCGCCTCAAGCGCGTTGAGGAACAGATTGAGGAAAACCTGGGTCATCCGATCGACATCGATCGGAACTTCCCATTTTCCTTCGGGAATGTCGGTCTGAACCACCACACCTCTTTTTGCGGCTTCCCTTTCTATCAAGGCAAGCGCATGGCGGATCACAACAGGCAATGAGACGGAAACGATCTTCATCTTCAGCGGCCTTGCGAACTCAATGAGCTGAGTAATCACGCGGTTTATCCTGTCAACTTCGCGGATCATCACCTCTGCCGCTTCGCGTTCCTCCGGAACATCGGAAAATCGCTCCCGGAAGTGTGTGGCAAAACCCTTGATCGAACTCAGGGGGTTTCTGATTTCGTGAGCTACTCCGGCAGCGAGACCGCCAAGAGAGGCAAGTCGTCTGCCCCTTTCAACCTCATCCTCGAGACGCTTTATCTCCGTCATGTCCCTGAAGAGCACGATAATGCCCAGGAAGCTCTCCTCCTGCTCGAACAGCGGCGCAGCGACAACCTCGAGCGTCATCGTCGCGCCTTCGCTGGTGGTGCAGATTACCTCTTTATCAAGCGGCAACGGCGTTCTGTCGCCCGGCATAATAAATTCGTTTAATTCCAGCGGCACGACATCAGCCGCCTGCCTTCCCAGATACTCGCCGGGCGCCAGACGCAGTATATTTTCCGCAGCCCGATTGCAGGCGGTCAGAATTCCGCCGGCATCGACAGCGACAAGTCCGATCGGCATGTTTTCGACGAGACTGTCGGAAAAGACCCTGATTCGGGCAAGAGAACTCCGCGCCGCCTGGTATCCATGAGCGAGCATGAGCGAGACAATGCCTGCCAGACCGATGAGCAGGAAAAGCACCGCACTCCATACAGTCCGGAAAATATCCTGCTTGCGGGCTTCCTCGATCGGCGCCATATCGAGACCGGCGAAAACGACAAGGCCAGGGGGGGAGGGAGTTTTCTTTTCGGGTAAAGAGAGGGATTTCCCGAAAGGACGGGCAAACTCATAGCCGGCGGCCGCCGTCGGAGACAGCCCCCGATAAACCTCAAACGTATCGCCCCCCTGATTGTTTGCGATAAGGCGCCAGGAAAGCGTTTTCGAGACGGCCGCCTTCCCCAGTTCCAGGCCGG
Source organism: uncultured Syntrophus sp. (assembly GCA_964552725.1). Lineage (GTDB taxonomy): Bacteria > Desulfobacterota > Syntrophia > Syntrophales > UBA5619 > DYTH01. The sequence continues at coordinate 971 of CAZKHU010000087.1, read as the reverse complement.
CATCATAGACAGTTCCTATCCGAAGAGGATCGCTGTCAGCCAGGATCATCCCGTTTGCATCGGTAACCATCAGATAATCGATGTCCGACTGCTCCGCCGTTTCCATCAGTAGTTTCTGGAGCTGAAACCCCCCCCAGTGCATCCCGCTTCCCGTCCGGATCCCCGCCTCAAAAGAGCGGATGATCGCCTCGCCTTTTTCGACAAGGAGGCGCGTAGTCTGCTCTTTCTGGCGATTGATCGCATCCATCGTCATGAAGATGAAAACAGGGACAAGAATTGCAACAGACCCGATGATAAGCCAGGGGGGAACAACAACAAGCCGTTTTTCACTTTTGCGGAATCTAAACAAAGCAAGCCTCGCAGATGGATACTTTTTCGTCGTGGTGGATACCATGCATGGATACTTATTGTCCACTCTTTTAAGCAGTCTGCGACGGAACCTCAACCAACACGGTGATACATAATATAATCATCTTGTAGTTACAATATATTAGGATTGAAATAAAATTATGGCATATCTCTTGCTTTGATAACGGCAAAAGTGAAACCGGAAACATTAAAGAGGTTTTCTAAAAACAGAAAAAGGGCAGGTGCGCTTTGGATTAATTCCTCTGCGTAACTGCCCATTCGCCTTAGTTCGGAAAACAGTCCTTGAGGACTACCCCAGTAGAGAGGTATTTCACGTTTGACTCTGCAAAGACTGGCGCCTTTGCTTCATAGTCTCCCTCCTATGGAGAAGATATTCTCTTCCCTTTGCCTACACACACTAGGCGATCCTCGGGGTCGTCTCCTTGGCGCGCTGAGAGCCCCTCTAGAACCTTGAGAGTCCAGGTGTCGAACCTGATAGATTTCCGCATCCTGTGGCGAGCAGGATTTGGAGTATGCCCCAACGGCACCCTCATGTATTCCGAACTAAATCATTTTTAAACCAAACGTAAATTTTTGTCAAGGTCAGTTGACTTTTTGTAAAA
>CAZKHU010000086.1:0-12909 GCA_964552725.1 uncultured Syntrophus sp. | reverse complement strand
AAAGGATGAATATCTCGATGGCTTAAAAAAAATGGCGCTGGCAGAGGCGCGCAGTCAGACAAAAAAAGGAAAAAAGAAAAACAGCGGAGCCAATAAGCGGAACGGTCGATAAAACGCATGGCGGTGCGGAAAGGAGGGGTGAAATATGCCTACAATTATTGTCGAGGCAGATGAGGGAAGAAGCGTTGAGCAGAAGAGGGGGCTTGTCAGGGATATCACCGAAGCCGTATGTAAAAATTTCCGGGTTGACCCCCAGGCCGTTACTGTTTTGATTCACGAAGGGAAAAAAGAAAACCGCGGACAAGCCGGGCAATTGGCCAGCGATTTATAGTCACGAACCTCGGGAATCCATTGATGAGTTGGCAGAAAAAACAGTTTTCTTTCCAGGGCGCCAAGGTTTGGGCAGTTTTGGACGAGAGTTGGAAGAAAGGATAGGCATGCCACTTTTTTACGTTGATCAGGAGAAATGTCTGCGGGATGGACTCTGTGTCGCCGAGTGTCCGGCAAAAATTATCGAAAGCATTGGGGAAAAAGGATTTCCCACTCCCGTTGCCGGTGCCGAGCGGTATTGCATCGATTGTGGGCATTGCGTTGCCGTCTGCCCGGTGGAGGCGCTGACGCTCCAGACGATGTCGCCGCAGGATTGCCGGCCCATACAAAGGGAACTTCTTCTCACTCCGGAACAGTGCGAGCATTTTCTGCGGTCGCGCAGGTCGATTCGCAATTACAAGGACAAAAGGGCGCCCCGCGAGCTCTTGCAGCGGTTGATCGAAACCGCTCGCTATGCGCCTACGTCTCATAACAGTCAACCTGTCCACTGGCAGGTCATTGAGGATCCGGCAGAGGGAAGGCGTCTGGGCGGTCTGGTGGCGGAATGGATGCGCTCCCTGCTTGCCCGGAATGCGGAATTTGCCGTTTCCATGCACATGGACAAGGTTGTGGCCGCCTGGGACAAGGGGATCGATCGCATTCTGAGGGGCGCTCCGCATCTGGCCGTGGCGCACGGATTATCGACCCTGTCCGCCTCCCAGTCATCCTGCATCATTGCCCTGGCCTATCTGGAGCTGGCCGCGCCTTCTCTCGGTCTGGGAACCTGCTGGGCCGGTTATTTCACCGCCGCGGCCACCTTCTACCCGCCGCTGCAGGAAGCCTTGGCCCTGCCGAAGAATCATTTGACTTACGGGGCGGTAATGATCGGGTATCCGCAGTACCGCTATCAGCGAATGCCCCCTCGCCGCAAACCCGAGATCTCCTGGCGATAAAATAATAGTTATTCCATCTGATGAGGCGCCACTATGTCCTACAACACAAACCTCGAAAATAAAATCGAAGACATCATCGAGTGCTGGGGAAGTATTGAAAAGAAGAAGATGTTCGGCGGCATCTGCTATTTGCTCAATGGCAACATGTGTTTTGGCATCTGGAAGGATTGTCTCATCGTGAGAATGGCGCCGGAGCTTGCCGCCGATAAACTGAAGGATGAACGCACAAGAGCGTTTGACATAACCGGTAAACCCATGAAGGGCTGGGTGATTGTAGAAAAAGGTTCATGGCATAAAAAAGAGGAGCTGACCGCCTGGCTTGATATCGGAAGATCACTTTCTCTGTCCCTACCAAAGAAATTGTCCAAAGGAAAATCGCCCGAAGAGATATCCTATCGGAGTAACAAACGAATGCCTGATAACCGAAGCCGCTTTGGATGACCTGAAAGACTGGGTTTCACGGTACGTCCGTTCTTTCTCCTCCTCAGCTCCCATCATCCAGCAGGCGCTGGCGCTGAAAGAAAAGCACTCCTTGAGGGTATGCAGTGAGATCCTCAAAATCGGCAAGAAAATTGACATGAGCCGCAATAACTTGCGTCTTGATGAAGCCATGGCGCTTTTCCATGATATTGGCCGCTTCGAGCAATTCACCCGATACCAAACCTTCGTGGACAGGTGCAGCGAACACATTTCAACGACCCACTGCAAACAACATGGAGACAAAACAAATCCGTACCAGTCTTTACTCCGTAATCTCAACCGGGACTGCCGCCGGGATGCTCCGAAAAATCAACGACAGCCGCCAGCAGCCTATCCCGGGCAATATTCAAATATTCTACATTATTATCAATGCCTACGAATCTTCTCCTTAATTTTTTGCAGACGACTCCCGTTGTGCCGCTGCCGCAGAATGGGTCAAATACCAAATCACCGCTATTGCTTGATGCAGCTACAGCCCGTCTGACAACTTCCTCCGGCTTTTGAGTCGGGTGTCTGCCATATATTTTTTCAGAGCGACTTACTGATGGCAATTTCCATATATCCCTCCATACAGACTTCATCGGTTCTCCTGTGTTCATAGTTTTCAGCACGTCATAATTGTATGTATGCCTTGATTCCTTTGTTTTTGCTGCCCAGATAAGATGCTCGGATGAGTGAATAAAATATTTCCTGGTTAAATTGGGGGGAGGTTCTTTCTTTTCCCAGACAATATTGTTCAAAATCTTGAACTCCAGTTCCTGCAAGGCCAATCCAACGGAAAAGATGTTATGGAAGGTCCCGCAAACCCAAATCGTTCCATTGCTTTTTAAGATACGCTTGCTTTCCGCTAACCATTTTTTGTTCCAGGCATGGATTTCATGGATATTTCTTGCTTTGTCCCACTCCCCCTTATTTACATTTCGTTTTTTGCCGCTGCTGCATGTTATCCCCCCAGAGGACAGAAAATAAGGAGGGTCTGCAAAAATCAAATCAACGCAATTATCGGGAATATTGTTGAAAAAAGAAAATGTATCCAGATTGTATAGTTTAATTTTACACGCGGAATCGTAATAAAATGGCGACAGCGAATTATCCGCAACAATGTTCTGTTGCTGGAAATCAAATATATCAAAACCATTAGAAATGTAGCAGTTCATAAACGGCGCCCGCCAGTAACCGGGGAAATGATTTGACTGACACTGGTATGGATTTTAATCAATTCAGTAAATACTGAACTCGCTGCTTGATGATTGCTGCAATTTCCCGTTTCCAGGCCGGCGCTTCATGAGCCGACCGCAAGCTGCCGCACAAGTCAAGCAATTTACGAATGAAACCGGCCTCAACCTGACCGGATTTGAACAACGCTTCAAAGATGTCTTTGAACTGGATGAGCGTGACCGGAATGATGTCCAAACGCATCTTTTCATCAGTACGGGTGTACCAGGCGCCGATTCGGAATGTCTCCGCAGTGTTGGAGTCGATATGGTTTGCAATGAAGAGTCCATAGACAGGTTTTCCCGTGTGAGTGTCATACCGGGACATGATATCCGCTACATGACGGCGCACAGATTCACCCTCGGCAGCTTCCTGCCTTGAGTTATCAGTCAATGTGACCTCAACCACAATCACAAAATCATCGAACTCAAAAATCAGGTCGGGGCCATTTCCCGGGGCTGTGCCGACAGGTAAAAAATCCTGGTCAATCTTAAACCGCCTTTCCTCGTATGGCTTGTTTGTCAAATTGTTTATTGCAAGAAACGCGCGCCATAGCGCCCACTCGAAATAGGCCGGCGCTTCAGACCGCGGGACCTCTATTTCCTCGCCGCCCGCAAGGGTCTTTTTACCTCGGCGGGCAATGATGAGTTCCATGTAAATGGCGATTTCTTCCCAGGCCGCGGCTTGCTGACTTGCGTATTCCTCCTCTTTTTGCTCCGATAAAATACCTTCGATCCGGTGGCGAATGACCGCTATATCCGCCGGCGTGTCCGCCGGTTTCCCCTCCATCTCAAAGGGGATGCCGCGCCGGTCAAGCTGTTGCAACAGGTCGTCAAGAACGGCCAGGGCGGAATCCCTGTTATCGGTCGGCAGGGAGGCGCCATTGCACAATGCGACGAAGTAGGAGCGAGCGGAATCGGGAATCCCGTCGTCCTGAATCAGCTTCATAATGAAAACATGTTTCTCTGGAACCAGTGCGATTCCGCGCCCTTTGCTCTGTACGAGCCCTGTCGCCCTGAGATAGCGAAAATTGGTGTCGGCGTAGTCGTTGAATGTCCCGGCCTTGTATTGGTGCAACGAAGCGGCGGCGGCGCGAGCTTGCAGGTCAAACCTGCGCTTGAAGGGTGCGGCAAGCCGCTTCTCCCGGAGCGCCAAGATGTCCGAGACAACGCCAGCGACGGGATCTTTGCTGCTGGTGAGCTGCACGACAATAGCCATTTCAATGAAATCAAGACGACTCTCACCTGTCCGTTGCGCCAGCTCCAACATGACCGCCAGTGTGTGCCGCAGCGGAGAGAATACCGGAAAATCGAAATCCTTTTCCAGTGGGGAAGGAATGTAATGTGCGGCCAGCGCCCGCAGGAAACACTCCTGCATCGCAGGGACGGTATCGGCGCGAATCAGTCGCCAGCCGTTCGGCGTAATCATGTCGATGAGACCGATTTCGCCTTGCGGAATATCCTCTGCCGACGGCGCCTTCGGGTAAAGAAAACCTAACTTATTCAGGGCGGAACGCCACTTCCGTCCGACGCTGTATGTTTCATCGTCGCCAAGCTCAACAACGCCATGCTCGCCCAGCAAAATGCGAAAAGCGATCTCCTGCGTCCGTCCCCGCAGGCTGCCCTGCATGGAGGACTGAGACAATGCCGCCAGGCCATCACGCAGTCGGAACGGGCTGCGGACAGTCGTATTTCCCAGGCACCATAACGTCATAAGCTTTTTTCTTCCGCACCGGCAATTGCCGCCGCGGGCCGGTGCGACCGATGGTCGCTCCGCACGGCTTGCGGCAGGGGTTAAATGGAAATCTCAGCGTCTCAATATCCCACGAAAAGATATTCCTGGACATCGTTGTTGTTATCGCCCACCTTGTGCGCTTGAGTGCCGAATGAATATTTATAATCAACCGGCACGACTTCAACATGACTTTTGTGTTTTGCCATGATGGCCACCATTTCATCCAGAGTCGGCTTACTGTTGGAAGAATAGGAGACGACCAGAACGCTTTCCCGGAATTTTTTAAACAGCAGATTGAAGGCGTCCGCCGCTCCCTTGCGCGATGAAAAGGGGGTGGGGTACGATTTGAATTTTTTGGTGATTGTGTGTTCCTGAATCTCCACACCCTGCCAGTCTCGCGCCAGCCCTTCAACAAAATGATAGCGGCGGACATACTCGTTATCCGACAAGGGCGAATAATAAGGAGGATCGATATAGACCAGGCCGGTTTCGCGATTCTGCAATGTCATTGCGTCGCCGTTGCGGGCCTTGTTTTGCCTGCCGTTATCGAACACGGCGCCGTTCACCATGTCAACCGCTTCGAGAAACTGCGAGCGAAATGACATGAGCAGGTCTTTTCTTCCATCGTCATACCGCTGGCCGATATATGTGAAAATACCGCGAGGACGCTTTTTCATGCAGGCGCGAATCAGCGCTGTCATGGCGATGGCCCGCTTGCAGGGATTCTTCAGTACCTTGATATTGGCCCGCACTACGTCAATCAGGCGGTTGTCGTCATCACTGAAGTAGAGTCCCCGGAATCTGGTTTCAACGAAATAATCCACCGGGTTTTTCTGCTCAAGCAATGCCAAAGCCTCGGCCTGCGGCAACGTTATCTCGTTGTTTTCTATCATTGCCCTGGCAAAGGCGGCCGACATAGCCATGTAGTCATTGCTGACGACGGTTTTGCCGTGAGCTTTAAACATATAACTGACAACGCCGGAACCGGAAAACAGGTCTATGGCCGTATCAAATTCGAATTGCGAAGCGACTGCCCAGATTTCCGTAAGCAGCTTGTTTTTTGACCCCATGTAGCGGGTCGAAGGGTATTTAGTGGCTTGCAGCGGCAAGGGAGATGGAGCTAAGCGCAGGTTAAAGCGCGGCCTGGGCAAAACAGTTACAATCACATCCTCGCCCTTTCTGCCTTTGCCGTTGCATGAGATATGACGCTTCGTCTGCACCGCTTCAATTTTAAACCTCCGGTACTGTTCATGCACCAGAGGATGATTCGAGTTTGTCAGAATGACATGACAGCCCAATTCATGCAGGCGCATGACCTCCCGGGCCAGCTCGACGTGATCTTCTTCGTAAAACTGCTCCTTCGTATAACGTTTGAAGTCTGAATACTCAGAAACGGGGAGGTAGGGAGGATCAAGGAAAATAAAGTCTCCGGGCTGCGCATATTCGTTTAAAACCGTCTTGTAGTCGGCGCAAAGGATTGTTGTTCTTCGGAGCAAGTCGGAAGCTGATTTCAGCGCCCCTTCATCCAGAATTTTCGGTTTTTTGTATCGTCCGAACGGAACATTGAATCGACCAGCTTTATTGACCCGGTACAAACCGTTAAAACACGTCCTGTTCAGGAATATGGTTCTGGCGGCTGCCTCTATGCTGGACAAGCCGGCGGTATCCATGGCGCGAACAGCGTAGAACACTTCTTCGGTATTCTCGTAGCGGAGAAGGGCCTCAATGACGCCATTCACGTCCACGGCAACGGAACGGTAGAAATTAATCAACTCCGGATTGCTGTCTGCAATGATGCCCCGCTCTGGCCGCACTGCGAAAAAAAGAGCGCCGCCACCAAGAAATGGCTCAATAAAGCGACCGTATTGCCCGGGGATTTTGGGAATGATCTCATTCAAAAGCTGGGTCTTGCCGCCCGCCCACTTTAATAACGGCTTTATAGGCAAGTCTTTGGGGATGATGACTGTCTGAGAATTATTGTTCATTTTGTCGGACAGGGTTTTCAGTTAAGTGACGTCCAATCTTCAATGCGAAGACAAATTTTTGTACAGGCGATGCCGGATGTCAAATGAAAAGTAATTGATAAAACATTGCTTTTCAACGGGTGGAGTATAGGGGGGCTATTTTGTCTTGTCAAGGAATATTTCGCGACAGGAATATTTCGCGGCGTTACATAGGCGCTTGATAATGTAATGCATCGGTCATACAATGGCGAAAAATTAAGAGAGATAACACATATGGCACGGACAGCAACGATCAACGTTCGCACGGAGCGGGAGCTAAAAAAAGAGGTTGAGGGGGTTCTGCAAAATTTGGGAATGTCAACCACGGAGGCTATCAATATCTTTTTCCGACAGGTAAAGTTACGACGCGGCCTGCCCTTTCCCGTCGAAATTCCGAATGACGCAACGCTGAAGGTCTTTCGGGACAGCGAAGCGGGCAAGGGGCTTGTGGAGTGTAAAGACACCGATGATATGTTCAATCGGTTGGGTGTTTGATGCGGACGTCCGTCTATACAAACCGCTTTGAAAATGCCCTGATAAAAAGCAAGGGGTTAACCATCGCTGGCTAACCCCTTGCTTTTTATGGTGCGCCCAGTAGGATTCGAACCTACGACATCCAGATTCGTAGTCTGGCGCTCTATCCAGCTGAGCCATGGGCGCGTTTTTGCGGCGGATCATCCATTGAAGCTTTTTAAACTCAAACTTCGGGGGGATTCTACTCATTTTGCGGAATATGTCAACAGTATTATCCGGAGCGTGCAAATTTACCATTGACAACCCTCTTTTTTTTCGATATTCATCCATCAAACGATTGAATCATAGACTGGAAGCCAGCGATGAACACACCCCTTGACAAGGCCCGCAAGGACCCCGAATCAATGAAGGCCCGGATCCTGACCGTTGCCCGACGGTTATTCGGGGAATACGGCTTTCACGGGACTACAACCAGAATGATCGCCCAGGAGGTGGGGATTGACATCTCTACCCTCCACTATCACTGGGGTGGGAAAAAAGACCTCTATGAGGCAGTGGTCCTCGATATCAACAAGGATCTGCGGCAGAAACTGCTTGAGGTAGAAGGCATTATCCACGGCAGACCTCTCTCCGAGAGACTCGATATTGCCATTGATGTGATGACCGATTACCTTTTTACGCAGCCCTGCGTTTCCAATTTGATCCTTTTTCATTATTTCACCAAAAATCGCTATGAAGGGAATCTGGATTTCAGCGTTCCCGAGTTTACCGCCGACATTGCCTTTTCGATGGGGCTTTCCGCGGACCGGAAGAACGTCGCCCCGGAAACCATGCTGAAGGTGATCGCGGTCATGAATTCGATCCATAATTTTATTTCGGGCGAAGATTTTTTCCGCCCGATGCTGAAGTTAAGCCGGGAAAGATACATCGCCATGGTCAAGGACACGTTGAAATTCATCCACATTCCCGCCTTCACACAGCAAACAGTTCTCAACCCTGTCAAGATGTAAGAGTCGGCTGCCGATTTCTCATATAGCCCCCATGACCGGGGCAGGCATAACGAAGGATGAAAAACGCAATGCCGAGTGGCGACGCTCAAAACCATTTCCCTGTAATTTATTACCAAAAGGAGGAATTTTATGGCGCTGGATATGGAGGCAATCGGCAAAAAGATCGGCCCGCATAAAAAGGACTATGACTGGAGAGACGTCATCCTCTATGCGATGGGGGTCGGCGCCGGGTTTGACGAACTTGACTACACCTATGAAAAGAACCTGAAGGTGATTCCCAGCTTCTCCATCGCGGCCATCTTCAATTTTCTCGGTGAAGTAGGCATCTCTTCCAACATGAATCTCGCCGGCCTCCTGCACGGCGAGCAGGATCTGATCTTCCACAACCCGATCCCCGTTTCGGGAACGCTGAGCACCGAAGGGCAGATCACCCATTACTACGACAAGGGTCCCAAAGGCGCCCTCGTTGTCGCCGAGAGCGACACCTGGCACTCGAACGGCAAGAAGCTGTTCACGAATATAATCACGCTTTTTGCCCGGCTGGATGGCGGATTCGGCGGAGAGGACGCCCCCAGGAGCGCCGTCGAATTCCCCGAACGCGCCGCCGATTTTACCGTTGATGCCGCCCCTTCCGTCAATCAGCCGCTCTTGTACCGACTCTCCGGGGACGTCTTCCCCCTGCATGCCGATCCGGAATTTGCCCGGCGAGTCGGGTTCGAAAAACCGATTATGCACGGTCTTTGCACCCACGGCTTTGCCTGCCGCGCGCTAATGGGGGCATTGACGCCCGGCAGGCCTGAATTGGTGCGCCGTTTTGCCTGCCGCTTCTCCACGCCTCTCTATCCCGGAGACCCGCTCAAGACGCTGATCTGGAAAATGCAGGAGGGCCGGGCCCTCTGGCGGACAGTCAATGCCCGGACGGGAGAGACCGTGATCGACAACGGCATTTTTGAATATGGGGAAATTGTCAGGGATGAAATCAGGTTTGACGACCGGGTGGCGGTAATTACCGGCGCCGGCGGCGGTCTGGGGCGCGTTTATGCCCTGGAGCTGGCAAGGCGCGGGGCGAAGGTGGTCGTCAATGACCTCGGCGGCGCGAAGGACGGCTCCGGCGATGGTTCAGCCACGCCCGCCCAGCAGGTGGTTGAGGAGATCACCCGCGCAGGCGGCACCGCCATTGCCAATTACGACAACGTCGCCACTCCGGAAGGAGGAGAAAATATAATCAAGACTGCGGTTGAAGCCTTTGGCACGGTAGATATTCTGATCAACAACGCCGGAATCCTGCGAGACAGGACCCTGCTGAAAATGGAGCCTGAAACCTGGCAGGCGGTTCTCGACGTCCATCTGCACGGGGCTTATCATGTCACCAAGCCGGCATTTGCGCTGATGAAGGAAAAGGGCTACGGGCGAATCATCATGACGACCTCCGCCGCGGGACTCTACGGCAACTTCGGCCAGACAAACTACAGCGCCGCGAAGCTTGCCCTCGTGGGTTTCATGAACACGCTGAAGCTGGAGGGGGGAAAATACAATATCAAGGTGAACACGATTGCCCCCATCGCCGCCTCGCGGCTTATGGCCGAGGTTATTCCCCCGGACATGCTCGAGAAGATGAAGCCCGATTTTGTCGCGCCGCTTGTCCTCTTTCTGGTCTCGGAAAAATGCCCGGTTTCCGGCAGGATCTACAATGCCGGCGGCGGCGTTTACAACCGCGCCGCCGTCATGACGGGAGCGGGGGCGGTAGTCGGCGACGGGCGGAAAATTCCCCTGCCGGAAGAGATCGCCGCCTCTCTTGCGAAGATCCGCGATCTCAACGAAGCAAAGGAGTTTGTTCATTTGCAGGAAGCAACCGGCGAGCTTTTGGCCAGTTTTGCCCCAAGGCAATAGCAGTTCTCGCTAAAGTGGTTTGGCGGGGTTTTCATCCCCGCGGCCGCAACAAAATATTCAGGAGGAACAAAACATGATTGGAATCACTTCCTATGGCGCGCATATTCCCCGCCTGCGCCTGAATCGCATGGCTGTTTTCCAGGCGATGGGCTGGTTCGCGCCGGCAACGATGATGGTCGCCCAGGGAGAACGCTCCCTTTGCAACCACGATGAAGATTCGCTGACAATGGCCGTTGCGGCTGCCCGGGATTGTCTGATCGGGAAAGACAAAGCAGCCCTGGACGGTCTCTATCTCTGCTCGACGACGCTGCCCTTCGCCGACCGGCAGAACTCGGGAATAGTCGCGACGGCGCTCAATCTGCGGGCGGAGATGATAACAGCCGACTTCACGTCTTCTCAGCGGGCCGGGACGACGGGCCTGCTGACCGCCCTCGAAGTAGTGCGGGGGGAGAGCCGCAACAGCATTCTCGTTGCCGCTGCCGACAAAAGGGAAGCAAAGCCTGCCTCTTTCTATGAGATGTGGTTCGGCGATGGCGCGGCGGCGCTTTTGGTCGGCAATCAGAACGTGATCGCCGAATTCATGGGTTCTTACACGGTTTCATACGATTTCGTCGACCACTACCGGGGCGCGGGGAAAAACTTTGATTATGTCTGGGAGGAACGCTGGCTCCGCGAGGAAGGCTACTCCAAATTCATCCCCGAGGCGGTAGCGGGCCTTTTCCAGAAATTGCATATCACGATGGAGGACGTGCAGAAGCTGGTTTTCCCCTGCATCTTCAAGGCGGAACATCTTGCCATTGCCCGGAAAATGGGCGCCGCTCCGGGGAAGCTCGTCTCGCAGATGCACGAGGTTTGCGGGGAGACGGGGACCGCTCATCCGCTCCTGATGATGATTGCCGCCCTCGAGACGGCCCGGCCGGGCGACGGAATTCTCGTCGCCGGCTTCGGCCAGGGGTGCGACGCCCTCTACTTCAAGGTAACGGAGGAAATCAGCAATCTGGCGCCCCGTGCGGGCGTGAGCGGCTCGCTTGCCAACAAAAAAAACACCGACAATTACCTGAAATATCTCAAATTCAGAAACCTGATTCAGCCGGAAATGGGAATCCGCGGGGAGGCCCCGACCCAGACGGCCATGACGACCCTCTGGCGGAATCGCAAGATGGTGACCGGCCTGGTCGGGGGAAAATGCCGGGATTGCGGAACGCCGCAGTACCCGAAGCTCGAAATCTGCGTGAATCCCGAATGCGGTCATGTAAACAGTCAGGACGATTATGAATTCGCCGATCGCCCCGCCCACGTGAAGAGTTTTACCGGCGATCTGCTGGCCGTTTCCGTTGATCCGCCGGCGGTCTATGGGATGGTCCAGTTTGATGACGGCGGCCGCTTCATGGCCGATTTCACCGACTGCGAGCCTGCCGATCTCAAGGTAGGGCTGCCCGTCCGGATGGTCTTCCGGCGGAGATTTATCGATGAGGAAAGGGGTTTTACCGGCTACTTCTGGAAGGCGATTCCGGAGATCGGCGCCGCTGCGGCGCTTCCCGAAATCCGTTTTGACAAACGAGTGGCAATTGTAACCGGCGCGGGAGGGGGCTTGGGAAGAATATACGCCCTTGAACTTGCCAAACGGGGGGCAAGAGTTGTCGTCAACGACTTCGGCGGCGCCCGGGATGGGACGGGCGGCGGTTCCGGAAGCCCCGCCGATCGGGTTGTCGAAGAGATTCGCGCGCTCAAGGGCGAGGCGATCGCCAATTACGACAACGTGGCAACGCCGGAGGGCGGCGAGCGCATCGTCAAAATGGCCCTCGAGTACTTTGGCGGCGTTGACATCCTGATCAATAACGCGGGCATAATCCGGGACAAGACCTTTCTCAATATGGAACCGGAAAACTGGCAGGCCGTGGTCGCCGTCCATCTGAACGGCGCCTACAACGTCACCCGCCCGGCGTTTGCCGCAATGCGCGAGCGCGGTTACGGCCGAATCATCATGACCTCCTCGGCAGCCGGACTGTACGGCAACTTCGGGCAGACAAATTACGGCGCGGCCAAGCTGGGGCTGGTCGGCTTCATGAATACGATAAAAATAGAAGGGGCAAAGTACAATATCAAAGTCAACACTATCGCTCCGATGGCTGCCTCGCGTCTCACCGAGGATTTGCTGCCGCCGGAGATGGCTAAGCGGATGCAGCCCGACTACATAGCCGGGATGGTTCTGTACCTCTGCTCGGAGAACTGCAACGAAAGCGGCGAGATATTCAATGCCGCGGCCGGATTCTACAGCCGGGCCGCAATCATGACGGGGGCAGGGGCGCTCCTCGGCGACGGCGCGGCGCTTCCGACGCCCGAGGATATCCGCGACAACTGGGAGAAAATCAACAGCCTGGAAAATGCGCGGGAGATAACCGACGCGGCCTCGGCCATCACCTCGTTTCTGATGCCTCCGTCGCCGGAGGCGAAAAATGGAGAAAAGACGGCCGGAAGCGCTGATGTAAAGGGCGTTTTCGCCAGGATGCCGGAGGCGTTTGACCCCGCGGCGGCCGCCGGGAAGGATGTCGTCTTTCAATTTTTGATCTCCGGCGGAGGCGGGGGGGAGTGGATTGTTGCCGTCAAGGATGGAACCTGCCGCATTGAAGCAGGCAAGGCGGAGAAGCCGACTACGACAATCATCATGGCCGATGAGGATTTCATCAGGCTGATTACCGGCGAACTGGACGGAATGCAGGCATATACGTCCGGCAAGCTGAAGGTTGAAGGCGACCTGATGAAATCGCAGTTGATCGGCAAGCTCTTCAAATTAAAAAATTGACGCTTGCGGTAATTGCAAAACCATTTGTCATTCCCGAA
>CAZKHU010000085.1:0-13038 GCA_964552725.1 uncultured Syntrophus sp. | reverse complement strand
AATGGTTCGGCATAACCCGTCCGCGCGGATCGAAAGAAACCCCCTCCCTTGTCAGAAGCGCCTTCTTGAGCTCGAGTCCGCCGCCAAAACCTCCCAGCGTTCCATCGCCCCTTATCACCCGATGGCAGGGAAAAATGAGCGGCAAGGGGTTGCCGGCAAGGGCGCCGCCAACGGCCCGCGCCCCTCCGGGAACGCCAATGCTCGCCGCCAGTCCCCCGTAGGTCATGACGCGCCCCCGGGGAATTTCCGCCGCCCTTGTCAGGACGTGTCCCGCAAAACCCTGCACACACCCGGAATCAATATCGGCAGAATCAAAAACGATCTCTCTCCCCTCCATAAAATCCGCTATCTGACGGCATATTCCACCAGACAGATCAGGACGAAAAACTGCCTCTGGAAACTCTGCTCCGACATCATCCGCCGGCAGGCATTCCGGATTGGGCAGAAAAATCCGGCAAACCGGGAAGCGCGCCCGCTCCTGCCGCCGGACAACGGCTATTCCGCCAAATTCCGTTTCGACTATGCTGTAGAAAAACAAGTCTTTCTTCATCATTATGCTCCCTTCTGCCGCAAATTAGCCATTACGGCCGTCAGCCGGTTCACTTCCGCTTGCCATCGAGAAACGCACGGATATGGCGGGCGGTATCCCCGCCTATGCCCTCGACACGCATCAAATCTTCCACCGACGCCTGCCGGATTTTTCCGAGATCGCCGAAATGGACGAGCAGCGCCTTTTTGCGTGCGGGACCGATGCCGGGGATTTTATCCAGAAGCGATTGCAATTCGCCTTTTTGTCGGAGCTTGCGGTGGTAGGTAATGGCAAAGCGGTGCGCCTCGTCGCGGATCCGCTGCAGCAGAAAAAAAGCGGCGGGCCAGCGGGAGAGATAAACGGGCTCCTTTCGTCCCGGCAAAAAGACGCGATCCTCGCTTTTTCCCGGCGTCTCCTTGCCGGAGACAGGCGCCGGATATTGCCCCTTTTCGTTTCCGGCTCCCGCCGCCACGCCCTCCGCGGGCAGACGTGCGGCAGACTGTCCGGCCTTGTCTGCATGCCGCAAGATGCCGAAGGGCGCTTCGTCGCGTTCCTTGGCCAGACCGATCAGCTCCACGCCTTCGATCTGCAGATCCTTCAGCACGGCCGCGGCAACGCCGAGCTGTCCCTTTCCGCCATCGACAACGATCAGATCGGGCAGGCGCTCCTTTTTTTGATAACGCCGACTGAGCACCTCGTACATCATTGCAAAATCATCGGCGCCGGATACGGTGCGAATCTTGAAACGGCGGTAGTTTCCCTTATCGGGCGCCCCGTCGGCAAAGGCAACCAGCGAACCAACGGCGTATTGCCCGCCTATGTTGGAAATATCAAAGCACTCAATGCGCCTCGGCAGTCTTGACAGGGATAGTTTCTCGGCAAGAAGCCGAAGCGTCTCTTCAGGAGATTCAGCCGCCAGACGCGATGTTTTCAAAGCGCTTTCGGCGTTTCTTTCGGCAATCCCGAGCAGGGCCAGCGCCTCTCCCCGCCGGGGAAAGACAACCGCTGTTCCTCTTCCCTTTTTTTCAGAAAGCCACTCGGACAGCAATTGCCCGTCTTCAAGCGCCACCGGCAGGTATATCTCGTCGGGGATATCGACCGCCCCGTCATAGTACTGCATAAGCAATGAAGAAACTATCTCGCCGGTTTCGGCGCGGAGGCGGACAAGCGGGAAGGTCTTGCTCCCGGTCATCCGTCCCTCGCGGACAAAGAGCAGGACAACCTGAGTCAGATTATCCTCCCGGCAAAGGCCAAATACATCCCTGTTGCGGCCGGCCATTGAAACTATCCGCTGTTTTTCGATGGTTTCATTGAGCGCGGCGATGCGATCCCGCAGAACCGCCGCTTCCTCAAAATGCAGCCCCTCCGCCAGCTCGTTCATCCGGAGACGCAACTCGCCCAGCAGAGATTTCGCCCGGCCTTCGAGAAAAGCCATCCCGTCTTTCACCAGACGATGATATTCCCCGGAAACGATCCGGCCGACGCAGGGAGCGCTGCAACGACCTATTTCGTATTCAAGGCACGGACGCCGGCGCATCGCCAGTTCCCGGTCCCGGCAGCTTCTCAGAGGCAATATCGACTGCAAAAAATGGATCGTTTCCCGCGCGGCGCCGCCGGAGGGATAGGGGCCGAAATAACGGGCGCCGTCTTTCCTGGGACGGCGCACCAGTTGAAAGCGGGGAAACTCTGCGGCGGGATCTATCCGGATATTGTAATAAGACTTGTCGTCGCGGAAAATGACGTTATAGCGGGGCCGGTGCTCCTTGATCAGGTTGTTCTCAAGGATAAGGGCCTCTTTTTCCGTCCGGGTGATGATGAATTCAATATCCCTGATCCGGGATACCAGAAACGGGATCATCGCCCGCGAATCGGTTCGAGAGAAATAGGCGCGTATCCGCATCCTCAGATCCCGGGCCTTCCCCACATATATAACAGTCCCCTTCTCATCCTTCATGAGATAGACACCCGGACTGCGGGGGGCATTTTTTACCTTTATCTCCAGATCGGCGGCTGTCGGCATGAGACCTTCAATGGAAAGCCCTCTCGCTGTCATTTACGCACAAACGGGAGGTTTCAGTAATTGCAGGAATCCCCAATCTGTCCTTCCTGCAAGGGCGCCGGCCGGGAAGGCAAAGCTTAATTTTCATAAACTTACTTAATCGGCCGGCAAAACCCCGGCTGTCAGGCGCCCTTCTTTGCGCCCAGTTTTTTCTGCAGCAGTTCCCCAAAGGAACCGAAGCTTACGGAGTCCTTGCCCAGATATTTCCGGAAATCATCCGGCTCCTCTTTTTTGTCGTCTCCGGCGCTCTCGACAAGCTCGTCGGCCGGGACAAGGGATATCCGCTTGGCTTCCCGATCAATCTTCTCTACCCTCACCTCAAGGCTCTGGCCCTCTTTCAACACCTCGGAAGGGTGGGATATCCGCTTGCCGCGCCCCAGTCGGGAGATATGAACGAGGCCGTCCACGCCGGGCGAAAGTGTTACAAACGCCCCAAACTTGGTGAGCCGCGCTACGGTTCCGGTCGTGGTCATCCCAATCGGGAATTCCCTCTCCGCCAGATCCCAGGGATCCGGAAGAATCGATCGCAGGCTGAGGGAAATCTTGTCGTTTTCCCAATCGATCTTTAGTACCGACGCCTCGATCTGCTGACCGACGGTCAGCTTTTCCGCTATGTCGTCGACATGTCCCCAGGCAATCTCGGAGATGGGGAGCAGCGCCTGCAAACCGCCGATATCGACAAAGGCCCCGTATTTCTGGAGGGAAACCACCGTCCCGCTGACCAGCGCCCCCTCGCGAAGCGACTCCTTCAAAAGCTCCTTGTTTTTGGCCCGCTCCTCTTCGAGAAGCGCCCGGCGCGAAACGATGATGTTGCGACCATTTTCGGCATATTCGATAATCCGGAAACTTAGGCGCTGACCAACAAGATCGGCCGGCGCATCAACGCGGAAAAGCCCCGTCTGGGAGAAGGGACAAAAGGCGCGGACGTCGCCGGCGATGCGGACGTCAAAGCCGCCCTTGACCTCTTTTTCGACCAAGCCCTCAACTGGCATGCCGCTTTGCGCGGCGTCCTCGAGAAAGGCCCGCCCCGCATCGCCCTTGCCTATCTTTGTCGAGAAGAGCTTCTCGTTATTTTTGGAGTAGAGGAAGTAGGCCCGAACGGTCTCGCCTTCCTTGATAGCAACATTCCCGTCGGCGTCAAGAAATTCCCTGATATCCAGATAGCCTTCGTTTTTCCCGCCGATGTCGATAAAAACCCATTCCGGGGTAATTTTTACCACAACCGCGTCCACGCGCTCTCCGGGAGCAAAACGCCCCTGAACCGCACCGCTTTCATTAAAAAGCTCGGCAAAACTCTTCTCTCCGCCCTCGTCTTCCAAATTATTGTCCCGTTCGGTATCAACCATTATCCACTCCTCACCCTCAAAAAGTCCGGGCATACTGCCCCGCTCGCAACCCTCTTGTCAATGGTAAATTTCAAACGGTTCATATCCCGTACTTTTTCATTTTTTTGTAGAGCTGCGTCCGGTGGATCCCCAGAGCAGCGGCAGCAGCGGTCTTGTTGCCCCCCGCTGCCTTCAAGGCCCGGATTACGGCGTCCTTCCCGGCAGTGCTGATAGCGGTATCGAGAGAAGAGGCGGCGGCCTCCCGGACGACACGCCTGCCCCCGCGCATGGACAGGGGAAGGTCGTAAGGCATGATGATGTCACGCTCCAGATGACAGCTCACGTGACTCAAAACGTTAATCAGCTCCCGGACATTGCCGGGCCAGTCATATTCGAGAAATATCGCCTCAGCATCCGGGTGGATCTTTGTCTCCAGGCAGGGAAGCTCCTCTGCCATGCGATCGAGAACGTCTCCGGCTATCGCGATAATGTCTTCCCTGCGTTCCCGCAACGGCGGGATGTTCAGACGAATCACGTTCAGACGATAATAAAGGTCCTTGCGAAATCTCCCGGCGGCCACCATTTCCTCAAGAGGCTGGTTACTGGCAGCGATGAGACGAAAATCAAGTTTTATCGGAGTTGCCCCGCCGATGCGCTCCAGCTCCTTTTCCTCCAGCACCCGCAGGATTTTCGGCTGCATTTCCAGGGGCAGATCGCCGATCTCGTCAAGAAAAACCGTTCCCTTGCGGGCCAACTCGAGCTTGCCGTGCTTCCCAGAGGAGCTGGCGCCGGTGAAGGCCCCTTTTTCGTATCCGAAAAGTTCCGATTCGAACAATTCCCTGGGTATCGAAGCGCAATTTATTCGAATAAAGGGATGAAGTCTCCGGGGACTGGCATTGTGAATCGCCTGCGCGAACATCTCTTTCCCGGTGCCCGACTCCCCGCTGATAAGCACCGGGAAACTTGTCTCTGCCGCCCGCAGCGCCTCTTTTTTCAGCCCGGCGATAACCGGGTTAGTTCCGAGAATGCTGTCGAAGGTGTAGCGCTCCGCCCGCAGACTGAGCAATTCTTCTTCGTACAGTTTCAATTTTGACTGGAGAAGATCCAGCTCTCTGGCAAGTTTGCCGACATCGCTTGCATGTTTGAACATGACCTGCCCAAAGGTTGCGACAACCTTGCCATCCTGTTTGATCGGGATGCGCTGCACCACCATTGTTTGTCCATTGATCGACTGGGGCTCGTTTATCTCGGCCTTTCCGGTTTTTGCAACTATGTGCATCCGGGTATTCTCGATAACCTCGGTTATGTGTCTGCCGATCTGGGCGGCCGGATCAACGCCCAGAAACCTGCCGTAGGGATTATTGAAATAAATAATGTAGCCCTCGGCGTCAGTGACAACGACACCGTTATGGATATTGTCCAGGATCAGTTCCAGAAACCGGACTTGTTCCAGCGGGGAGCGCTCGCCAGGTCGTGACGCAGCTGGTTCCTTATCAACATTAAGCTCCGCTTTGTGAACATTAAGCTCCGCTTTGTGAACATTAAGCTCCGCTTTCATGGCAAGGACCTTTAATTTTTCCGAAATTGGAAGGATAATTCAGTTATCAAGTCTATGGGAAACTGTAGTAACCATGCTACAGTCTGGATACTACACCATGTAGCCAAATGGAAACAAGCGAAAAAATAGAAATTTTGCTTCTCTGTAACCAGCCAAGATAATAAGCATATATGATGAAGCAGCCTCTGCGTAATCAATGGCATCCATCTTGCTTCCATATAGAAGGCAACAATCTGCTGCCGCTGTTCGAAGAACTTTAAAAAGCAGTTCCACCCGGAGGACGACCTCCAAAAGTGTCGGCTTGTCGATATTTTTCAGATCATCAGGAGATCATGTCATGGATGCTTACATTAGCGAACCGGAAATACGCAAGGAAGATGTCTTAAAGATTGACGACGGCGATTTCAACCTGCAGAACGTCTGCATCGTAACCGGCGCCGGCAGCGGGATCGGGAGGGCTACGGCCGTCGCCGCTTCGGTGAACAACCTTATTACCGTCGGCCTTGACGTCGATGAGGCCGCCGGACAAAAGACCCAGGCCCTTGCCCGCCAGCTCGGCGGCCAGATGATCTTCATCAGGACGGATCTGACCAGCGACGGCGATATGAACCGCGCTGTTCAGGAAGCGGCAAAGCTCGGCAATATCCGATATCTTGCGAACATCGCCGGCATCCAGCATATCGACTCGATCGAAAACTTCCCAATGGCCAAATACGATCTGATGCTGGCGATCATGCTGCGAGCCCCCTTCTATCTCTCCAAACTGGCAACGCCTTTCTTCCATAAAAACCCTGACGGCAAGGGCGTCATCGGCAACATGAGTTCCGTGCACGGCCATATCTGCACGATCAATAAACCGGTGTACAACATCACGAAATTCGGACTGCGGGGGCTGGCCCAATCCATTGCCGCGGAGGGCGCTGGCAAGATCCGCGCCTTTACGGTCAGCACCGGTTATGTAAAGACACAACTCGCCCTGAACCAGATCCAGGCGCAGGCCGAACAAAGGCACATCACCGCCGGGGAGGTCGTGCGCGACGTGATGATGGGCAAATCCCGCGTCAAGGAGATGATGTCGCCCGTGGAAGTAGGAAACCTCTTCATTTTCGGGTTTTCCCGCTTTTCTTCGTATCTCAACGGCGGCGATCTGCTTTTTGACGGAGGGATGGTGCTTACGTACTAAAGCAGGCGAGCGGTAATTTTGGGGTTGCGTTTTTCGGGGAAATTTTTTATACACGAACCGCCCGCAGCCAAGAGTGAGCGGTTTTAAAGACTCCCCAAGCAACAAGACCCCATGTTAAAAAAATTCGCCCTTACGATCATCAGGAGGTGTAACATGAGTGATTCCAGAATCTTTCAAATGCCTTCCGCAGTCCATTTCGGCAATGGCGCCGCCGCGCAGGCCGGGCCGGAGGCTGTACGCCTGGGGGCGAAAAAGGCGCTGCTCGTCACCGACGAAATTCTGATGCGGGCGGGCGCCGTAAAACCGGTAACGGACTCTCTGGAGGCGGCAAACATTGAAACGGTTATTTTCGACAAGATCGCCAGCGAACCGGTAGTCAAATTTGTCGAAGAGGGACTGAAACTCCTGCGCCAGAAAAAATGTGACGTAATCGTCGCGGTCGGCGGGGGCAGTCCGATAGATACGGCAAAGGCCATTGCCGTAATGGCGGCCAACCCGGGCAAGATAGAAGATTACATGGGCATCGGAAAGATAAAGAATCCGGGGATGCCATTGATCGCCATTCCGACCACCGCCGGCACCGGAAGCGAGGTGACTATCTTCACGATCATTACCGACACGAAACGGGACATAAAGATGCTGATCGGGAGCCCTTGCGTAATGCCCCGGATCGCTCTGGTTGACCCCCTGATGACCACGGGCATGCCCCGCGGTCTGACGGCGGCGACGGGGCTCGACGCCCTGACGCACGCGATCGAAGCTTACGTATCTCTCAAGGCCCAGCCACTGAGCGATGTCATGGCGCTTTCCGCGATAGCGCGCCTCTTCAAAAACCTTCCCCAGGCATGGGCTAATCCCAACAACATTGAAGCCCGGACGCAGACGCTTCTGGGGGCAATGCAGGCGGGAATCGCCTTCAGCAATGCCTCGGTCGCCCTCGTGCATGGAATGTCCCGGCCGCTCGGCGCCTATTTTCACATTCCTCACGGCCTGAGCAATGCCACCCTGCTGGGGGATGTGATGGAATTCAGCATCATGGGAAACCCCGTCCGGTATGCCCGAATCACCGAGGCAATGGGAGTCGATATAACCGGTCTGCTTCCGGACGAAGCCGCCGAAGAGGGAGTAATGCTCGTCAAGAAACTGGTTGCCGGTCTTGAGGTTCCTTCCCTCAAGGAACTGGGTGTGGATAAAAAGAAACTGGACAAGGTTGTCGAGCAGATGGCGAAAGACGCCATCGCCAGCGGCAGCCCCGGAAACAATCCGCGGATAGCGACGCCGCAGGAGATTGTCTCCCTCTATTACAAGACCCTTCAGGGTTGATGATCTTGTCCGGCATCCTGGAATATGCTGAGTCGGCAGCCGCAGAACAGAATCGCTGAAAAACAAGGAGAACAATATGTTACAGAAAAAAGATACATACGAGGAAGTTTATCGGGATTTTAAATGGCAGATTCCGGAGCAGTACAACATCGGGACTGATATCTGCGATAAGTGGGCTGATCAGCGCTACAGGCTTGCCCTTATCTACGATGACGGCAGGGGCCTGGTCAAAAAATACACCTTCTGGGATATCAAAAATCTCTCCAACCGGCTGGCCAACGCCCTGCGCGCGCACGGTGTCGAGCGGGGCGACCGGGTCGGAATTCTTCTTCCTCAGTGCCCGGAAACGGCGATCGCCCATGTCGCCATCTACAAGCTGGGGGCCATAGCGATTCCACTGGCAACCCTTTTCGGCCCTGACGCCCTCGAATATCGTCTGAGCAACAGCGGGGCAAAAGCCGTCATCACCGACAGCGACAATCTTGCCAAGGTAGCGTCCATCCGTGAGCATCTCCCCGATCTAAAGCTTGTTTTCGTCACTGACGGAAAACCGGACAACGGCATCCTTGATTTCTGGGCAACGCTGGAGAAGGGCGACTCCCGTTTCAACCCAGCGCCGACACTGGCGGACGACCCGGCCCTGATCATCTACACATCGGGAACCACCGGCCCCCCCAAGGGCGCCCTGCATGCCCATCGGGTCGTTCTCGGCCATATCCCCGGAGTGGAATTCTTTCATAACTTCTTTCCGAAGCAGGATGACCTTTATTGGACGCCCTCCGACTGGGCGTGGGCGGGCGGCCTTCTGGATGTCCTGCTGCCGAGCTGGCATCACGGCGTTCCCGTCTTCGCGTACAACGCAAAAAAATTCGACCCCGAACAGGCTTTTTACTTTATCGCCAAATACGGAGTCCGCAATGCGTTTATAGTGCCGACCGCCCTCAAGATAATGCGCCAGGTGGAAAACCCGAGGGGACGTTACGATTACAGCATGCGGACAATCGGCTCCGGCGGTGAAACGCTCGGCGAGGAACTTCTTAACTGGGGACGCGAGGTAATGGATCTGCAGATCAACGAATTCTACGGCCAGACAGAGGTCAACCTGGTTGTCGGAAACTGCTGCGAAATCATGCCGGTTCGCCGCGGTTCGATGGGAAAGCCGATCCCCGGCCACCGGGTTGAGGTGGTGGATGAGGAGGGGAACATCGTCCCACCCGGAGCAGTCGGCGAGATCGCGATTCTCCGCCCCGACCCGGTCATGTTTCTCAACTACTGGCAGAATCCCGAGGCAACGAAGAACAAGTTTGTCGGCGACTGGTCTCTGACCGGCGACCTCGGGAAAAAGGACGAGGATGGATACCTCTGGTATGTGGCCCGGAAGGACGACGTCATCACCTCCTCCGGCTACCGGATCGGTCCGGCGGAAATCGAGGACTGTCTGCTCCGGCATCCGGCAGTGGCGCTGTCAGCGGTAATCGGCAAGCCCGATCCCGTCCGGACGGAAATCGTCAAGGCGTTTGTTGTCCTTAAACCGGGGGTGACTGCTTCCCAGGAATTGTCGGCGGAAATCCGGGATTTCATCAGAAACCGCCTGGCCGCTCACGAGTATCCCCGGGAGATTGAGTTTGTTGACGAGCTTCCGATGACCAGCTCCGGCAAAATTATCCGGGGAGAGCTTCGCCGCCGGGAGAGCAAAGATTGATCTTCATAAACAGAAACGCAGGAGACAAAAAACGTTGGATCGTTTCCCTATAAAAATGAAAGGGGGGGTCAGGAAGCTCTATTCAGGCAAGAGAAAAACATTGATCGCGGGAATTGCTGGCTGATCGCTTGCGTCGATATGGGATGACAAGGAATCGATCCCGGACAGGCGACTCAGGATTGTATGGCTATTTACGCCGGCCTCAATGTCGGCCGGCGCGGGCAGAAGCAGAAATAAAATGAAGATGCCACGAATGATTTCACCTAAATATGGAGGAGGGAATGATGAAAAAAAAGTTGATGTTCCTGGTTTTCGTAGTAATGGCGGCGTTTTTTTGCGGAAGCTTTGGCCTTGCCACAGCGGCTGATGCGCCAATCAAATGGAAAATGGTGACCACCTGGACGCCGGCGATCAACCTTATCGAAGGCGATAAAAACTTCGCCAAACTCGTCAACGAACTCAGCAACGGACGGCTGCAGATAACCGTTTCGCCGGCCGGCGAGCTGGTCCCGGCAAACGCGGTGTTCGATACAGTTTCCAAAGGCGCCGTGGAATGCGGCGGCGACTGGCCGTCATACTGGGCCGGCAAGAACAGCGCTTTCGACCTGCTGGGATCATATCCTATGGGCCTTGGTCAGTACGACCAGATCAATTGGTACTACCACGGCGGCGGGAAAAAGATCTTTGACGATCTGTTCGGCAAATACAACATGATGTACTTCCTCACCTCGGTAAGCCCCATGGAATCCGGAATCCGGGCACGGGTGCCGATCAGGACGCTGGCCGATTACAAAGGGAAAAAACTCCGCATGTCCGGAAAGGCGCAGGGACACATCCTGCAGAAGCTGGGCGCGGCCCAGGTCATGATCTCCGGCGGCGAGATCTATCAGGCTCTTCAGATGGGCACGCTTGACGGCGCCGAGTTCTGCAGCCCCTCGATCGACTGGAAAATGGGTTTCGGCGAGGTCACCAAGTACAACATCGCCCCCGGCTGGCATCAGCCCTCTTCCACCTTCGGCGTCATGATCAACAAGCAGGCATGGGCAAAACTGCCCGCGGACCTCAAAATTATCGTCGAGAGGGCGGCAATGGCCAACGTCGCCTACATGAGCAGCTGGTACGAATCGGGAAATATCGAGGCGCTGAATCTTTTCAAGAAGTCAGGACATCAGATATTCAAGCTTTCCACTGAAGATCTTAAGAAGATTGAAGAATACTCCTGGGAATATCTCGTGGAAGAGGCAAGGAAGAACCCTGATTTTCAGAAGGCGGCCCTCTCCATGTTCCAGTTCCTGAAGGACTTCCAGCCGACCCGTGATTTTGAGGAACCATTTTCACAGGGACGCAAGCCCTTCTCCTGGCCGAAACTCCCCGGTCTGAAGTAAGCTGTGCAGACAACTGGAACGTCCGGCTTGTTTTTCCGGACGTTCCAGAAAAATTAAGGAATAGAGGTTTCATGATATGAAATTCTTGCTTCGTTTATCCAGCGCGATAGACACCGCGAGTCGGATAGTGGGCGTAGTTTGCAGCTATCTGATTATCCCGTTGACGCTGCTGGTCGTCTATGAAGTGCTTTCCCGGTTCTTCAATCACCCCACGATCTGGAGTTTTGAGCTGAGCAACTTTTTCTACGGCGTATATTTCATGCTCGTAGCGGCTTATGGCCTCCTGTACAAGTCCCACGTGGCAATCGATCTGGTCTCCGGCCGTTTCTCGAAGAAGACCCAGGCGGTGCTTTCATTGATCTGCTATCTCTTCATGTATCTGCCTTTCATAGCCGTCCTTGTCTACTTCGGGATTCTCTATGCGCTCAACTCCTGGCAGATGATGGAAAAATCCTGGAGCATCTGGGGACCCCCCATCTACCCGATCAAGACGGTTATACCGATCACCGCCGTGCTGCTCCTGCTGCAGGGCATTTCCGAGATAATCAAGGCGCTGGCCGTCATCATTCCGGAAGGGAGGGAAACCCATGAGTCCTGAAATGGCCGCCATCGGCATGTTCGTCACACTGATCGTTTTTTTCTTCATGGGGCACCCCCTGGCATTCGTCCTCGGCGGAGTAGGGGTTCTTTTCGGTTTCTTTTTCATAGGGCCGCAGTTCTTCGGGATTTTCATGGAGCGCATCTACGGCACGATGGACAACTTCGTCCTGGTGGCGATTCCGCTGTTTATCCTGATGGGCAATTTCCTGACGATCTCCGGGGTGGCGGACGGACTTTTCAAAGCCCTCCGCATCCTCCTCGGTCCGATCAGGGGCGGCGTGGGCCTTGCGGTAATCGCCGTCTCGATCGTTTTTGCGGCCTGCACCGGGATCGTCGGCGCCTCGGTTGTCACGATGGGCCTTCTTGCCGGGCCAATGCTGATCCGCTACGGCTATCAGAAGGAGATATCGATGGGAATGATTGCCGCGGGAGGCAGCCTGGGGATTCTGATTCCTCCCTCCATCATGCTCGTCATGATGGCCGACCAGGCGGCGCTTTCCGCCGGAAAACTGCTGATGACCGGGGTTATCCCGGGGTTGACGCTCGGCGCCCTTTACATGCTCTATATCGCCATCCGCTGCTGGCTGAATCCGGAAATCGGCCCTCCCGTGCCGGCCGCTGAACTGGCGCTGATCCCGATGTCCGTCCGGATCAGGGACACCGTCGTGTTCGCTGTTCCCCCGCTGCTCCTGATCTTCCTGGTTCTCGGGACCATCTTCTTCGGCGTCGCTACCCCGACGGAGGCGGCCGGCGTCGGCGCCTTTGCGGCGTTCATCATGGCCATCGCCTACGGAAAGCTCACCTGGGATAATTTTGCCGACACCCTGCATCAGACGGCCCGCACCGTGACGATGGTGATCATCATTATCGTCGGGGCAACCTGTTTCACCGGCGTCTTTCTGGGGCTCGGCGGCGGCGCCGCCCTGGTCAACGCGATTCTGGGGCTCGGCCTGGGGAAATGGGGCACCTACATTCTGATCATGCTCATCTATGTCATCCTGGGATGCTTCATCGACTGGATCGGAATCATCATGATCACCTTCCCGATCTTTCTGCCGGTGGCCCAGCACCTCGGGTTCGACATGCTCTGGTTCGTCTCGATGCTCGCGATCAACCTCCAGATGTCGTTTCTGACGCCCCCCTTCGGCTACGCGCTGTTTTACCTCTCGGGTCTCGGCATCGAAGGGGTAAGACTTAGCCATATCTACCGGGGGGTCATACCGTTTCTGATTCTCCAGGCAATCGGGGTGACGATCTGCACGGTTTTCCCGGAAGTTGTAGTCTGGCTGCCCAACATCATGCTCGGGAAATAGGAAGCAGGAGCCAATTGCAAAACCATTTGTCATTCCCGAAAGCGAAGCTTAATGTTCATAA
>CAZKHU010000084.1:8720-13155 GCA_964552725.1 uncultured Syntrophus sp. | reverse complement strand
TGCATCACCAGGGCGTCCATGCCCCGAACACCCTTTCGAATGGCGATATCGGCGGCATCTTCGGCCGCCCTTTGATCCAGGATGACAAAGGAGACATTCTCGATCTTGAGCAGCTCTTCCTTTACCTCGGTCGCCAGCTCCTCGGAGCCGGTTCTACGCCGAATCGCCGCGACAACCTCTACGAAGATGGAATAAGGCATGATGGCAAGATCCCCGCCCGCGATGACGGCATCCCAAATCTGCATGGCCTCGCCGTGTCGTGATTCGTTTTTAAGCAGGGATGAGATGATAACGGAACTGTCGATGGTCAGTCTTTTCATCATCCCCTATCCCGCTGCTGCCGGATTTCATCGACGGCGGATACATGATCCCATCTGACGGATATCTTCTCTCCCAGCGACTTCCAGGCGTTGATCTTCCGGACGGCTCTGACAGCGGGTTGCACCTTCAGCAGTATCATCTCTTTTCTGATTTCATTTAGTTCATGGACGACCCTGTCCAATCGCTGTTCCATTGCGGTAGGCATGGCAAACCTCCTCTCCTGCATGCATTCTTCTGTTGAAAATCATCTTCCAGTGCCCTGTCGGAAAATGTTAGTGTCGATCCCCTTATAGCATCACTGCTTTGTTATTTCATTATTAAAATTCCCGTAGCAGTTGCAGCAGGGATTCCCTGCTTCCTGCCAGCGGTCTGCCGGTTTCAGGTTAAGCAGGGCAAGGAGCGTCAGGGCGGAACGCTCATTCTGCTGCTGTCTGGGGATGCCCAGGGACGCAATGATTTCAAGGGCTTCTCGGATTTTTTGTTCGCCATTCGCTTGATCTGCTTTTTTGATCATGGTTTTTCGCACTCCCTCTCCAGAATTATATCGATTGTCTCCTGCTCCGGCATCCGGTCTTGAACATGGAGGCCGAGTCTCATTAATTGGTCGCGGGAAGGGTAGGGCATTTTCCTGAGATCCGTTGCGTTGACCTGTGTATGCCCGCTAAACAGACGGAAATGGCAGTCGCAGAGCGATGAATTGAGATACAGTGCCAGTCCCTTTGCCATTTGCGCCGACATCCCGTTTCCCCCGGCATGAAAGTAATTCAGGTGGTTTTCAAAACCGATACGGGGCGCAGCGATCCGATGGGGGTCGTATACAGCCGCCACGATGCGCCGCCGCTCCTCCTTCGACGAGAACCGTTTCGTGAGCACATAATAGCCGGCCGCCACCAATAATTCCTGGGTTTGCGCCGATAATGCAATAGCGTTCGCCTTTTTCCCGGAAGGCGCCGGCCAATGCACGAAGCCGCCCTGGAAATGGCAAGGGTAAACGAGAGGCGCAGTTCCCTCTTCCGGCTGCGGGCGCAGATGCTCCCGGGCACGAAAATCGACAACCCGTCCAGTGGAAACTTCCAGGCCAAGCTCAGAGAGCGTCGCCGTAAGGCCCCGCATTCTTTCTACAACCAGGTCGTCGGCCGGATTTATTGCTAAGTGAATAAAGGCATCTCGATCTTGCGGGCGAATCACTTGCTCATAAGGGATGGAGCGGATGGATGCACTTTCGAAATCGAGGCCTTCGGAAGATGAGACAATGACTTGTGCGGGGTTTTTCCCCTCTCGGACGGCATGATAGATGACGTTTTCCTGAAGGACATCGTCATCGCCGAAAGCCTTTTTCCGGGACTCGAAAACATGAATGCGCCGTAGGCTCATCATCTTCAGGAGGACCAAGCGAAACTCGCGAAAATAGGGGCCGTTGCAGAAACTCCGCGGGGTGATGGCTGCCAGTTCCCCGCCGGGCACAAGCAGGCGCGCCGCCAGCCAGACAAAGGCGGCGTAAAGGTTCGATACCTCCATCCCTGCAGCGTCCATCCGTTTGCGCGTGGCCGATTCGCCATTGATCTTCTTGTAAGGGGGGTTGAGGATGGCATGGGTGAAGCGTTCTCCGGGTCCGGAAAATAGTCCATCTTCCGTTTGGGCGATGGCGGCGGAGACAAAATCTTCATTGCGGATTTCTCCGTGAAAGGCGATCCCGTCATTCCCGCAAACGATTTCACAACGGGCCATTGTTTGGGTTAAGTCCGGCAAAATGCAAGCGTCGTTTTCATAGGCGACCACCTCAATGGTAAGAGGCCGCCTGCCTTCCGCAACCAACATCTCCACATAGGCCGAAAAGAGCACGCCGGCCCCCGCCCCGGCATCGAGAATCCTCACCTGATCCCGCCGATTCGGCGCAAACAGCGACGCCATGAAGCGGGCTATCGCACCCGGCGTAAGAAACTGCCCGATCTCCGAGCGTTCCTCCCGTTGCGTGCGGCCGTTCACGGTAAGGCGAAAGTGATCAAGGGTATGTGAAAGTTGTTCCATCTTGTGCCTAACCATCCCTATCTTGAAACTATTTTAGTGTCGCGAAATGAATTATCTATACGATTTCCTCGCAGTTCCTTAGATACTCTTTCCGATGGCAATTATCACCTCTTAGATAATTGCAAAAGTCCCAATTATGTCATTCCCGCGACGCTTCTGGGCGGGAATCCAGTTTGTAACTGCCTTAAATCATGGATGCCCGACAAAAGCATTTGGGCATGACAAAACGTTTTGCAATTAGCTCCTCTGTTCAATGTTTTGGTTCAATCTACAAGATTGGACCAGCGGCAGCATAAATATGGGAAGTGTACCCATATTTTGTCCCCATATTTTTGGAAGTGTCCCCATATTTTTCGTCGGTGATTTTTGCATTGAACATTTCGTGAAAATATTGGGCGACAGCCTGCGGATACGGCCTCAGTATATGAACATGTTCAAAGTGATAGATCGGCTTCATTCGTTCCCCTTCGCTGATTGTGGTTTGGACGGGATGAATTTACGAAATGCGAAGCAGGGTGTCAAGCAATACCAACAGTCGGCAATCACCCTATCATGTTTTTCCCGAGACACTTCTCCGATTTTGATGTCGCCCATCCCGACATTCCGTGGCAGCGTCAGTTCAGTTACGCACGGGAGATAGGTTTTGCGAAATAGGCATAATCTTTATATTTATCTTTAGTTGAGCCGCTCCGGTTCTTTATTCACCTCACCGGATTCCGGATTGTACCAACCGACCTTGCTTTCGCCCGGGATTTCGAGCAGGGAGGCGAGAGCGAGGATTGTTTTGACGTCATGAGTTGCGCCGACTGCTCCTTCGCACCCGTATCCCCGGTAGGCTGGTCCCCGGTAATTCGGGCTATAGAAAACATTTTCCACAACGAATTCCTCGTTGTTGCTTCGGAGGTTCAGACCCTTTGAACCCGGAAGGATTACCCTTACGAGGTGACCGGCCGTCTCCGCGGAAGCCGGCGTTGCGCCGATAGTAATGATCTCGGGTGTCTCGCCCAAGCAGGCAAGAATCTCCCCCAGGGCTGCCGCTGTTTCGGACTCTTATTCCAGACTGCCGTCCTCCCATCGGAGTTTCATGATAACGGCCATCTTTTCCAGAATCCCGTGTATCGTCCGCTCTTCCAAGATGCGTGCTGACAGGCGCAGGCTGCCGTAGGTCTGGTCATAGATCGCCACGAATTTGGCTCCTTCCGCGATCGGTTCCCGCTCCACCCGGTACCGGTCGGCGGCAAAATGGATGTCGCGCCGTTCGACGGGCAGGACCATCAGAAAGACCTCGAATAGGATCTGGGCGATGACCTCGTTTTTCACATTCGGTCGTTTCATGGCCGGGTGCGTGAAGGTGACGC
This sequence comes from uncultured Syntrophus sp., assembly GCA_964552725.1. GTDB lineage: Bacteria > Desulfobacterota > Syntrophia > Syntrophales > UBA5619 > DYTH01. The sequence continues at coordinate 9,448 of CAZKHU010000084.1, read as the reverse complement.
CGGTCGTGAAAAAGTTCCGGGTAAACCGCGGAAAATCAAAATAGATATTGCCCGTCGGATCCAGGGGATACAGGTACGACGTTTCATTCGGCCCGCGGCGCTCTTTGTAGCCGATGATCGACTCCCGGATCTGGAGAGCCGATTCCACGGCGATCAGCTCCCCAAAGCGCTTGCCGACAAAGACGTTTCCCTCACTCAGGTTGGGAAACACCAGCGTCGGGATCATCTGCGCCTTGGTGGTGTATTTCTTTTCATGTCGCACCTCGACCGTCCGTTGGTGGACGTTTACCCGGCAGACGCGATAAGGTCTCGTCGTGTAATAGTAAATGCCGCCCGGATAGGCTTCGCGCATCAGTTGGCTGTACGAAAGCGAACCGCGCGCTTCTTCGATAGCCCCACGCTTTTGCTTAACCTGGAACTGGATTTCCACGTCCCGCAAAGGAAAGGTGTGATTCGGATCTTCCCCGGCTTGCGCCTTCATGGCCTGAAATTCGGGTGAAAGTTCGCCGATCCTCTCGGATCGGCACAGCTCCAAAAATCCTTTGGCCCAAGGGATAGCGCTCTTGAATTCAGGGCTCTCTTTTATGCCCAGAAAGGAACACACGCGGTCGTGCTCGCCGCCGTGCCTGGCTAAGCACATGGCATGGATGTACTGCACCCGGGCGTTTTCAAGGTACAGGGCGCCTTCCGACAGGGGCATTCCGAGGAGCTGCTGCGGGTCGCGGAAG